>NZ_JBHYIQ010000012.1:0-98783 GCF_042739895.1 Amycolatopsis sp. NPDC059021 | reverse complement strand
TCCCCGGGGTGGGGCGCACACGGCACTCGCTCAGCCGACCTCCTTGAGAAAGGCGATGCCGTCGGTTTTCTCGAAATGTCCGGGGTCGAGCGGGAAGTAACCCGGGTGGACCGGCGTTTCGACACGGGGCGCCGGAGTGACACCCGCCTTTCGCAATGCCTCGGCCAGCCGCGAAGAGTCGATGAGGTACCCGTTCTCCGGAAGTGACGCCAGCACGCCTTCGAGGGTGTCCTCTCGCGGCGAGCCGAGGCCGTGCGCGGGCGCGCTGCCCACGGCCATGGCGATGAAGGCGTACCGATCGTGCAGCCGCGTACCGGCGAGCGCGCCCGCGCTCCACCAGTCCAGTACCCGCCCGCCCATGGTCATCCTGCTCTTGTCCCGTTGCAGGTGGAGGTTGTGGGCGAACACCATGGCAGGCCCCCGCCGCTGCTGTTCGTCCACAATGGATTCGAGATTCGCGGCCATCATGCCGTCACGCAGGCTGGTCAGCCGGGTCAGCCGTGCGGGCGAGGGATCGGCCATCGCCGCGTGGTAGCGGAGCAGGCCCGTGGCCGTCCTGGCGTACAGCTGTGCTTCCCACCACGCGGTGGGTGAGGTCGCGGCGAGCAGGTGCGGGGATTCCGTGTGGCACAACGCCTGCAGGTCGTCGGCGATCAGGCGCAGCTTGGCGACGTCCTCGGAGGAGCCGACCGAGGCCGCGGGGTCGTACATCGCCGCCGGATCGGTCCAGCGCTCGTCGGCGCCGGCGAGTCGTTCGATGGTTTCGGCGGTGCAGGGCAGCAGCGCGGGATCGACGTGTGCCGCGAGGTAGCCGTGGAGTGCGGTGAGCGCCTGTCGCGGGCCGGCGGCGCCGGTGATCTCCGTCGGCGCGTCGAAACCATAGAACCGCAGCCGGTCTTCGTCCGCGCGGCCCTGGTTGTGGTCGCGCATCCAGCGGACGAGTTCGCGGTTTCCCGCCGCGGCGCCGAAACCGTGACTGAAACCGTCCCGCATGACGTCGTCGAGGTTTCCGGTTCCGCCGGCGACGAACCGGTCGACGATCATCCCCGCCAGGCAGTCGCTCTCCAGGGCGATCGACCGGTACCCCTCGTACTCGGCCAGGTGCCGGAACAGCCGGTTGCGCAGCAGGAGAAACGATTCCTCCCCGTGCAGGGGCTCGCCGAAGCCGAGCAGGCGAGGGCGGGTGGTGAGCGAGGGCAGGAACTGGGCCAGCACGGCTCCGATGTCGGTGCCGTGGCCTTCGGCGAAGGCCCAGCCGGCGTCCTGGATCGAAGGGCCAGAGGTCATCTCGAATCCTGTTCTTCTCGGGGTTCTGCGATGCCTTCGACCGTATCGTTGAACTATAAGTATAAACTTTCTTCGCTTCTCTGGTGGCTGACGCTGACCAACCCTCAACAGCGGGGCGAGGCTTGAGGTCAGGTGACGTGTTCTCCCGCGTTGCGGCGCCGGGCCGCGCGTATTGTCGCGTGCCGGGGCCGCTGGTTACTTTTCCCGGGTGGATCCGACGATTTCGCGCAGTGTGTACGTCGCCGCCGAGCCGCGAGCCGTGTGGTCGATGGTGACCGACCTGCCGCGGATGGGGCGCTTCAGCCCGGAGAACGCGGGCGGCGCCTGGGTCGGTGGTGCCACCGGACCCGCGCTCGGTGCGAAGTTCCGCGGCACCAACCGCAACGGTGCCAAGCAGTGGTGGACGCGGGTCACCGTCATCGCCTGCGAACCGGGTCACTGGTTCGCCTTCGACGTGCGCAGCCCGTTCGGGATGCGGGTTTCCCGCTGGGCCTACCAGCTCACCCCGGCCGAGGGCGGCTGCGTGCTCACCGAGCACTGGTACCGGGTCGGCAACTGGTTCGTCCGCCGGTTCCTCGGCCCGAAGGTGACCGGCCGCGCCGACCGGCCGGGGTTCAACGCCGGCTCCATCGAGCACACCCTGGCCGCGGTCAAAACCCTTGCCGAAGCGGCGAAACCGGTGAGTCCTTCCTGATCAGCCGGTGCGGCGGAATTCCAGCAGGCAGCGCTGGCCGGTCAGGTCGGTCACGGCGTCGAGCACCAGCCCGTGGGCCGCGGCGAGAGCCCGGAACTCGTCGACCCGGCGCTCGCGGCCGCCGAAGATCACGAGCATGGCCAGGTCGAACTCGGTGTCGGCGTGCCGTCCGCCGACCGGTTCGATGACCAGCACGCGGCCGCTCCGGGGAACGGCTTCGACGCAGCGAGCCAGGATCCGGTGCGCGTGCTCGTCGTCCCAGTCGTGCAGGATGTCGCACAGCAGATAGGCATCCGCCCCGGCGGGAAGCGGATCGAAGAAGCTGCCCGCGGTCACCTGGGCACGGTCCCCGACGTCGTGCGTGGTGAAGGTGCGGAGGGCTTCGGTCGCGGTGGGATCGACGTCGAGGAGGTGCCCGCGGAGCCGGGGATGCGCGGCCAGGATCGCGGCGAGGAGCGTGCCGTGGCCACCGCCGACGTCGACGATGGCGGGGAAGCGATCCCAGTCGTAGCCGGCCACGATCCCCGGGATCTGGGTGCGGAAGCGGTCGGTCATCTGCTGGTCGAAGGACGCGCGGAGACCGGGATTCCCGGCGAGGTCCGCCCAGAAATCCTGGCCGTAGCGCCGTGCGTAGCCGCCATCGCCGGTGGTGACGCTGTGCAGGAGTTCGGTGAACGCCAGCTCGGCGCGGCCGCCTGCCATGTCCAGGTGCAGGAAGTTGGTGAGGCCGTTGCCGGCGTCGGTGCAGAGGGCCGTCCCGTAGCCGGTCGTCCGGTAGCCGGTGGGCGTGTGCTCGACGACTCCGAGGGTCGCGAGATGGCCCAGCAGGAGACCGAGCGCGACCGGTGACACGCCGGATTCCGTCGCGACCTGCTCGGTGGTGGCGCCGTCACCGCGCAGCCGGTCCGGCAGGCCCAGTGTCACCGCGACACGCAGCGCCATCGGCGTGGCGAGTCCGGCCAGCTTCCGGATTTCGGCGATGTCGTCGTGTTCCGTCACGAAGATCAACGATGCCAGGCCGGTCAACCGGAAATCAGCCGCGTTTCGCCCGCACGATGCTCCGGTGGGCGAGCAGGCAGGTGATCACGGCGGCCCCGGCGGTGGTCACCAGCCGGGTCACGTCGACGGCCGGCACCCAGCGGACCCGGCCGCGTTCGACGACGAAGGCACCGACCGGCCGCGCGAAGTACCCCAGGCCGAGCCCCTCGCCCTCCGGGAGGTCCTGTCCGCCGCCACCGCCGCCGAACACCCGCGCCGCCGGGATCACGGTCACCTCACCCTGTTCGACCGGCTCGCCGAAGACGGCCCGCGCCGAAACCGCCGTGCGCAGGGTAGTCATCAGATCTTCGAGTTTCATCGCCCACCTCCCGAGCGGGCGAGCTTAGCGCCCGGCGGCACGTTTTCGCTGCCGCCGGATCACGTCGTCACGGGTGGAGCGACGTCGGCGGAGTCGGTGTAGGCCCGCTCGACGGTGGCGCGGTCGAAGACGTGCCAGGTCGCCGCGGTCACGATCGCGGCGACCACGAATCCCGCCCAATACGGTGTGGTGAGGCCGAACTTCGTCGCGACAACGCCGCCCAGCAGCGCGCCGGCGCAGTTGCCGCCCGCGATGACGAACAGGCTGGTGCTGCCGACCCGGCCCAGCATGCCGGGCGGGGTCAGGCGCTGCTGCAGGGAATTGCCGACGATGCTCCACAGCGATCCGTGCATACCGAACAGGAAGAGCACGAAACCGATGAACCAGGCGTTCCGCGAGGCCGCGAGGGCGAGGTGGGTCCCGGCCTCGACGACCAGGCCGAGCCGGAGCGTCCAGGTGGCGGTGACCCGGCGGATGATCCGGTCGCCGACGAGCGAGCCGAGCACGCCGCCGACGGCCATGCAGGTGAACAGCAGGCCGTAGCCGACCGAATCGAGCCCGAGCCGCTCCCTGGCGAGCAGGACCAGGACGGCGGTCGCCGCGGTGAGGGTCAGGTTCAGCAGGCCGATCAGCGTCACCATCGTCCGCAGCAGCCGCTGGCCCATCAGCCAGCGGAACCCCTCGGCGAGTTCCCGGCGTACCGACCGCGGTGGCGCGACGGCTGCCGTGTCCGGGGGACGCCGTTCGGCGCGGTAGACGCCGGTGACGAGAGCGATCAGGATCGCGCTCACCGCGTACGTCGCCGCGTTGACGAAGAACGGGATGCTCGCCGCGACGACGAACAGGAAACCGCCCAGCGGGCCCGCGATCATGTGCTGCATCAGCGTGACGCCGCCGAGCAACCAGCCGTTCGCCCGGTCGAGGCGGGCACGCGGGACGACCGAGGGGAGCATCGCCCTGCTCGCCGAGCGGAACACGACCTCGCCGGTGTTGACGACGAACAAAACCGTGTACAGCAAGGGAATTCCGCTGGTGCCGGTGGCGATCGCGACGGCCAGCACGAGCAGCGCGGCGACCCGGGCCCAGTCGATCACGATCATCAGCCGCCGCCGGTCCACCCGGTCGACCAGCACACCGCCGGGCAGCGCGAACAGCAGCCACGGCAACCAGGACACCGCGGCCGCGGCGGACACCACCAGCGGGTCGTTCGTGCGCGACGCGACGAGCAAGGGCGCGGCGACGGTCGCCAGGCCGCTGCCCAGCGCCGACGTCGTGCTCGCGGCCCACAGCCTGGCGAAGCGCCCGCCCAGCCGCGCCGTCCCCTCCCCGGTCACGAGATCGACGCTAGCAGGGCCCGGTGCCGCTCACCGGAGGTTTCTCTGTCGGCGGACACGTAGTATCCCTATTCCGAAAACGGCTTCGGGAATACGAAGGATCGCGGTGATGGGGATGGCAGCGGGCAAGGGGACGCCGGAGCGGCCGGCCTCGCCGTCGGCGGACCGCGTTCTGACGGTGCTGGAAACACTGGTCGCGGCCGAGGGCGGGCTCACCCTCACCGCGCTCGCGAAGGCGACGGACATCTCGCTCGCCACGTGCGCGTCGGTGGTCTACACCCTCGAACAGCGGGGCTACGCCGCACGCCGGGTGGTCGGCCGCAGTCATTTCTGGCGGCCGACGATGCGGCTCTACGACCTCGGCGCGTCACTCGTCCGGCAGGGGGATCTCGCCGGCATCGCGGGTCCGCATCTGCGAGTGCTCGCCGACGAGCTGAAGATGCCCGCGCACGCCGGAGTTCTCGACGGCGCGTCGGTGGTGTACGTCGCGAAGGCGGCGACGTCCGGGTTCATCCAGTTCGACACCTATCCCGGCAAGGTGTCGCCGTTCAACCTCACCGCGCTCGGCCGCGCGATCGCCGCGCACCTGCCCGAAGCGGACCTCGAGCCGCTGCTTTCCCGGCTGACGCCCGGCACCGGACCCAAGGCGAAAAGGCCGACGCCACGGGCGTTCCGTGCCCAGCTCGCCAAGGTGCGCCAAGCGGGTTACGCGGTGGAGGACGAAGAGGAAGAGGCCGGGATCGCCTGTGTCGCCGCACCGGTTTTCAACGCCGAAGGCCGGGTCGTAGGTTCGATCGGGGTCACCGGTTTCTCCCGCGAACTCGTGAAGCGGCGTCTCGCCACGGCGGCGGGACTCGTGGTCGGCCAGGCCGGGGAGATCTCCGCGGGACTCGGCTTCTGAACCGGTGCCGAACCAGTACGGCCTTGCGTCGCCGGACGCGGGCGGCTTACTCTTTTTCAGCTGGCAGAAGATATTTTCGAAATGGCGAGAGTTTCCCGGAGCGGCGTCCCTGTGTGGAGGTAGCTGTGCGGGCACAACGTGGTTTCGCTGTCCTGGGTGTGTCGGTGGCCGTCGCGGCCGTGCTCGCGGCGTGCGGTGGGGGTGGTCCGGGCGGGCCCGAGGTCACGGCGTCCGCGAAGAGCGGGCAGGGCGCGATCAAGGACGGCGGCACACTCGTGTACGGCCAGACCGACGGCGTGACCCAGCTCGATCCGAACAAGATCTCCAGTGCCGCGCAGACCCAGTTGCAGACGTTGCTGTGGAACGGGTTGACGAGGTGGGCGCCGGACAACTCGGCGCGCCCCGACCTCGCCGACTCGTGGACGCACACCCCGGACTTCCGGCAGTGGACCTTCCGGCTGCATCCGGGAGTCCAGTACCACAACGGAAAACCGTTTACCGCCGGGGCGGCGAAGAAGAACTTCGACCGGGTGCTGGCCCCGGATTCGACGGCGCAGGTGGCCGCGAAGATCGCCATGGTCTCCAAGGTGACGGCGCCGGACGACACCACGCTGGTGCTCGACCTGAAGTCCCCGAATCCCGAACTCGCGGTCGATGTCATCGACGTCAAGATGACCGATGTCGACGACATCGCGAACGTGAACAGCACGGCGAACGGCACTGGTCCGTACAAGCTCAAGGCGTTCGTCCCCGACCAGACCGTGGACCTGGTGCGCAACGACGCCTACTTCCGGGGCAGGCCCCATTTCGACGGCGTCCGGATCGCCCGCTACGCCGACGCCACCGCGGCGCAGACGGCGGTGCGCTCCGGCGACCTCCAGGTACTCGGCGCGGTCGCGCCCGACACGGTCAAGAACCTCGCCACCGGCGGCCGCCAGCTGCTCACCGCCGCCGAACCGGCCGGGTACGTCGTGTGGGAGCTGGACACCACGTCCCCGCCGTTCGACAAACCCCAGGCGCGGCAAGCACTTTCGTACGCGGCGAACCGCGCGGTGATGATGGACGCGGCGTACGTCGGCTACGGCGTCCCGGCACCGGGGAACGTGCCGGTCAACCCGAAGAACCGGTTCTACGACGCGGCCTTGCCCGCGCAGGGGTTCGATCTCGAGAAGGCGAAGCGGCTGTTCGCCGAGGCGGGTGTCCACGAGGGGAGCACGCTGGTCTTCTGGACCAAGGCGGGCAGCAACCCGGAGTGGACCACGATCGCGCAGATCCTGCAGGAGGACCTCAAGAAGATCGGGATCGGCCTCGACATCCGCAGCACCGAGAACAGCACGTGGAGCGCGAAGTTCTACCCCAAGGGCAAACGGTACCCGAACACGATCGCGGCCAACTACGTGTCCTTCACTCCGCTGCCCGACGCCTATGCGTTGTCCTGGTTCGCGGGCCGATCTGGGACCTGTGAGTGCAACTGGGTGGCCCCCAGGGAATACGACGACGCCGTCGCGGTCGTCGAGTCCACAGGGGACGGTCCGGCGCGGGACGCGGCGTTCCGGACCGCTCAGGAGGTGCTGAACCGGGAGAGCCCGGTCGTGGTCCTCGGCAGCACCGCGTTTTTGTCGGTGGCCGCCGCTAACGTGCGTGGTGCCTGGGTTCAGGCCGAAGGAACGCTGCATCTGGAGGAAGCCGGGTTCGCGGCGTAACACGTACGGAGAGGGGGCGGCGATGGGCAGGTACATCCTGCGGCGCGCGGGCGTCAGCGCGCTGATGCTCGTCGGCGTGTCCGTGCTCGTCTTCGTGGTGCTGCGCCTGCTCCCCGGTGATCCGACGGTGACGAAAGTCGGTGCGGCGCAAGGCATCGACCCGAAGGCACTGCTGCGGCTGCGCACCGAGCTCGGGCTGGAGGACCCGCTGCCGGTGCAGTACTGGCACTGGATCACCGGTCTGCTCACCGGTGATCTCGGCCGGTCGTACTTCAGCCAGTTCGACGTCGGCACGCTCATCGGGCAGCGGCTGGGCCCGACGCTGGAACTGTCCTTCGCCGGCGTGCTGCTCGCGGTCGTGCTCGCGCTGGTCCTGTCGGTGCTGCCGACGATCCTGCGTGGTCGCTGGCTGGGCCGTCTCGTCGGCGGGTACACCACGCTGGGCATGGCGGCTCCGCCGTTCGTGTTCGGGATCGTGCTCATCGCACTGTTCGTCGTCAAGCTAGGCTGGCTGCGCAACGAAAACTACGTCGCCCTTTCGGCGGACTTCGCGGGCAATCTCCGGGTGCTGCTGTTGCCCACGCTGACGCTGGGCATCTGCCTGTCCGCCCCGCTGATCCGGTACCTGCGCGCCACACTGTCCGAAGTGGAGGATTCGCGGCACGTCCGCACCGCGGCCGGCAAGGGCCTCCGGCGGCGGGCGGTGGTGCTGCGGCACGTGCTGCCGAACGCGTTGCTGCCCGCGCTGACCTCGCTGGGCGTCACCGTCGGGCAGGTGCTCTCCGGCGCGGTCGTGGTGGAGTTCGTCTTCCGCTGGCCGGGGCTCGGTTCGCTGATCGTGGACTCGGTGTACAAACGGGACTACGCGGTCATCCAGAGCACGGTGCTGTTGCTGGCGGCGGTGTTCGTCCTGGTGAACCTTCTCGTCGACGTGCTGTACGGCGTCCTCGACCCACGGCTGCGAGTGGGGGAGGCGGTGGCGTGAGCACTCTCGATCTGTCCGATATGGACGGTGTCGGCACCGCGGGTCGCGGTGTCCTGCGCCGGTTCCTGGCCCGGCCACCCGCCGTCGCGGCGCTGGCGGTGCTCGGTGTGTTCGTCCTGCTCGCGATCATCCAGCCGTTCGCACTGGCCTCTCCGACGCGGATCGAGGCGCGGAACAAGTTCGCGGCGCCGAGTCTCGCGCATCCGTTCGGCACCGACGAACTGGGCCGGGATCTGCTGTCCCGCGTCGCGCAGGCCGGTCAGCTGTCGCTCGGGTTCGCGGCGGGCGCGACGGCGGTCGCGATGGTGCTGGGCGTCGCGTGGGGGATCCTCGCCGCGGCCCGGCCGGGCTGGCTCGACGAGGTGCTGATGCGCGTCGCCGAGGCCGCGCTGGCGATCCCGACGTTGCTGTTCGCGCTGGTGTTCGTGGCGGCGTTCGGGTCGGGCATCCTGGCCATGACGATCGTCGCCGGGCTGCTGATGTCCCCGCTCACCGCGCGGATCACGCGGTCCGCGGTGCTCGCCGAGCTGAAGGCGGAGTACGTGCACGGGCTGGCCGCGGTCGGCGCGTCGCGGCTCCGGATCCTGTTCGCCGAAGTACTGCCGAACGCGGTCCCGGCCCTGCTGGCGCAGGCCTCGCTCAACGTCGCGACATCCCTGATGCTGGAGGCCACGCTGAGCTTCGTCGGGCTCGGCATCCAGCCGCCCGACGCCTCGTGGGGCACCCTGCTGAAGGTCGGCTACGACCGGCTGTACGAGTCGGTCTGGTACCCGCTGATGCCCGCGTTGCTGATCATCGCGGCGATCGCGGCGCTGAACACCGTCGGCGACCAGCTCCAGCGCACGCTGCGGAGCAGCTTCCGGAGCGGCCGATGACGCACGAAGTGCTGCGGCTGGAAGAGCTGTCCGTCGGCGTGCGCGGGCGGCCGATCGTGCACGAGGTGAACCTGACGCTGCGTTCGGGCGAGCGGGCGGCGCTGGTGGGGGAGTCCGGGAGCGGCAAGACCATGACGGCGCTGGCGGTCCCGCGGCTCAACCCCGCGGGCGTCACGGTCACCGGCGGCCGGATCCTGCTCGACGGCGCCGACCTGACGGCCGCGAGCGAACGCGAACTGGAAGGAGTGCGGGGCCGCCGGATCGCGATGGTCTACCAGGATCCGTTGTCCTGCCTCAATCCCGTGCGCACGATCGGTGCGCAGCTCGCCGAGGCGATCCGCGCGCACCGGGACGTCCCCGCCGGGGAGGCCCGCGCTCACGCGGTCCGGTTGCTGGAGGAGGTGGGGGTCCCGGACGCGGCGAAGCGGGTTCGGGACTATCCGCACCAGTTCTCCGGCGGGATGCGGCAGCGGGTGATGATCGCGATGGCGATCTCGTGCGAGCCGGACGTGCTCATCGCCGACGAGCCGACCACCGCGCTGGACGTCACCACCCAGGCCAGGGTCCTGCGGCTGCTCGGCACGCTGGCCGAACGGCGGGGGATGGCGGTCCTGTTCATCACGCACGACCTCGCGGTGGCTTCGGCGCTGTGCCAGCGGATCCACGTGATGCGGGCGGGCCGGATCGTCGAATCGGGCGGGCTGCGGGAGGTGCTCGCCGCGCCGCGGCACGAATACACCCGGCAGCTCGTCGGCTCGGTGGTCACCCTGGACGCGGCCCCGGCGAAGGCGCGCCCCGCGGCCGACGACGTGCTGGTCGAGGCCGACGGGCTGGTCCGCCGGTTCGGCACCGGGGTCACGGCCGTGGACGACGTGTCGCTGAGCGTCCGGCGCGGGGAGACCTTCGGGCTGGTGGGGGAGTCGGGGTCGGGCAAGTCGACGCTGAGCAGGCTGCTGCTCGGCCTGGACACCCCGACGGCGGGTTCGGTGCGGTTCCGCGGCACGGATCTGGCCTCGCTGCGGCGGAGCGATCTGCGGCGCCTGCGCCGGGAGATGCAGATCGTCCTGCAGGACCCGGTCGGCTCGCTCAACCGGCGCAAGACCGTCGAGCACATCGTCGGGCTTCCCCTGCTCGTCCACCGGAAGGCGGCGAAGCGGGAGCTGCGGCGGCGGGTGGCCGAACTGCTGGACCTGGTCGGGTTGCCCGCGTCGTTCGCGGGCCGTTATCCGCACGAGCTGTCCGGCGGTCAGTGCCAGCGGGTGAACATCGCCCGCGCGCTCGCCCCCGAGCCGTCGTTGCTCGTGCTGGACGAGGCGGTCTCGGCGGTCGACGTGGTGATCCAGGCGCAGATCCTCGAACTGCTCCGCGAACTCCAGGCCCGGCTCGGGCTGACCTGCCTGTTCGTCTCCCACGATCTCGCGGTGGTGCGGTACCTGGCGCCGCGGCTCGCGGTGATGTACCGGGGCCGGATCGTCGAAACCGGTACCAGGGAGGAGATCTTCGGCGCACCGAAGCACGCCTACACCCGGTCGCTGATCGCCGCGATCCCCGCGCTCGAGGGGGTGACGGGATGATCGGCGTGGCGCTGGTGGGGCTCGGGGACATCGCCCTGCGGGCGCATCTGCCCGCCCTGCTGCGGAATCCGGACGTCGAGGTGGCGGCGCTGGTCGATCCCGACCCGGCCCGTCGGGCGCTCGCGGCGGCGCACGCCCGTGCCCCGGTGGCGAAGGACGTCCGTGCCGTGCTCGGCGATCCGGCGGTGCGGGGCGTGGTGCTGGCGACGCCGCCGTGGGCGACCACGGAGTTGATCACCCAGGTGGCCGCGGCGGGCCGGTACGTGCTCGCCGAAAAGCCGGTCGCGACGTCGCTCGAAGCGGCGAGAACGCTCCTCGAACTACCCGAGGAGCAGCGGCGACGCGTCCAGGTCGGCCTCACCTACCGGCACGATCCGGCGCTGGAGCTGCTCGGCGACTGGCTGCGATCCGGCTTGCTCGGCACGCCGCTGCTCGTCCGCACACACATCTACGACGAACGACGCGACCCGGCCGACCCCGCGCACGCCCGGCGCATCGAGGAAACGCTGCGGCACGGGCTGCCGCTGGTCCACGAGGGCGCGCACGTCTTCGACTGGTTCCGCGTGCTCTTCGGCCCACCCGAGGGCGTCGACGATGCCTGGACGCTGGCCACCCGGGACGGCCTGCCCGCGCCGAACCTGTGCGGGGCGCGGCTGCGCTATCCACAAGGGACGGTCGTGCTGGCCGAGTTCGGCTGGCTCACCGACGCGCCGCCCCGGTGCGAGATCAGCGTCCTCGGCGATCGTGGCCACGTCCTGCTGGACGGGCGGACCTTCGAGATGGAGCTCAGCACCGAAAGGGGTGTCGAACGGTTCGGCTTCGAACCGGACCGGACGACGCGGTGTTTCGACCGGCAGCTGGCCCGGTTCGCCGAGCTGATCACCGGCGTACGCGACGAAGCCGTCCCCGATCTCGAAGCTGGTGTCGCCACGCTCGTCCTCGCCGAACGCATCACGAAGCTCCTGGAGGGACGACGATGACGCTGCTGTTCTGGGCCGAAAGCACCCGCGAGGAACTGCGGGAAGCGCTGCCGGAAAGCCTGGTCGTGCTGCCCATCGGCGCGACCGAGCAGCACGGCCCGCATCTGGCCACCGGGACCGACGCCGCGATCGTCAAGACGATCTGCCGCTTCGCCGTCGTCCGCGCGGCCGATTCGGCGCGGCTCGTGCTCGCGCCGGCGCTCCGGTTCGGTGTGTCGGACCATCATCTGCCGTTCGGCGGAACGTTGTCGCTGTCCCCGGAGACCGCGATCGGCGTGCTCACCGACCTGGCCCGGTCCATTGCAGAGTGTGGCGGGCGCAGGCTGGTGATCGTCAACGGCCACGGCGGGAACAGGGGCGTGGCCCAGGTGGCCGCGGCGAAGATCGCCTCCGCCTGCGACATGACCGTGTCGGTGATCCACTACTGGGAGCTGATCGCGGACGGAGGAGGCACGCCGATCCCCGGGCACGCGGGGGAGTTCGAAACGGCGATGCTGTTCGCGCTCCGGCCGGAGTTCGTCCGGCGACGACGGCCGAGAACACTGCCGGATGAGTCCGATGTGGACGGTGTAGAGGTGCACGAGGCCGCGGCGTGGCGGCGGATCGACGGCTACACCGACGATCCCACGCGGGCGACGCACGAGCGGGGGATGGAGTGGCTGGACGAATGCCTCGGCGCGCTGGCCGAACGGCTGATCGCACTGGCGAACCGGCCATGATCGACTTCCACACCCACACCCCCGCGTGGCACACCGGCACCTGGCTCGGCGGCACCGAGTTCGGCCCGCCCGAGTTCCTGGCCTTCCTCGACACCGCCGGCATCGACGCCGCGGTGCTGCTCGCCCACGACGGGCTGTTCAACGCCACCCCCGAGTCGAACGACGAACTGGCCGCGTTCGCCGCCGCGGACCCGGCCAGGATGATCGGCTTCGGCACGGTGAACCCGCGGCACGCGAACGCGGTGGACGAAACGCGCCGGTGTTTCGCGGAACTGGGCCTCGGCGGGCTGAAACTGCATCCGTGGCTGCAGGGCTTCAGCATGCACGAGAAGGCGCTGGACCCGATCTGCGAGGTCGTCACCGAGGCGGGCGGCATCCTGCTCTCGCACGACGGCACCCCGCCGTACTCGACACCCGCGCAGATCGCCGCGCTCGCCCGCCGTCATCCCGCGCTGCCGGTCGTGCTCGGCCACGGCGGGCTGCACGACTGCTGGCGAGAGGCCCTCGTCGTGACGTGCGAAACCGAAAACCTGTACCTGTGCCTGTGTGGCACTCCGCCGTACGCCGCCCGGCGCATCCTCGCCGCCGCGCCGCCGGGCAAGGTGCTGTTCGGCACGGACGCCGGGCTGTCGGACAAGGCCGGGCAGGACTACGCCGTCGCCAGGGTCGCCGAGATCGACGGCTGGGGCATCACCGAACGGCAGCGCGAGGACATGCTCGTGCACAACCCCCGGCGCCTGCTGGGAGGGAGGCTCCGGTGAAGCCCCATACGGCCAGGATCGCGGCGGTCCAGACCGCCCCGGTGACGATGGACGCCCATCCCGATCTCGTGGTGCACGGGGCGAAGGGAGCACACGACCGGTCGGATTTCCTCCTGGTCCGGGTCGTCACCACCGACGGCGTCGAAGGATACGGCGAGGTCAGCGCGACACCGCTGTGGAGCGGTGAGGACGGCGTGAGCGCGCGGCACTTCATCGCGCAGCTGCTCGCGCCCGCGCTGCTGGGCAGGCCGCTGGCGCCGGTGGGTGCGCTGGAGTCCATTATGGACACGGTGCTCGCGGCGAACCCGTTCACCAAGGCCGGAGTGTCGATAGCGCTGTGGGACGCGTTCGCGCGCACGCTCGGCCTCCCGCTGTCCGTGGCGCTCGGCGGCCCGTACCGCGACGAGGTACCGATCAAGCTGTCCCTCTCCGGCGATGGTGACCGCCTGGACAAGGCGTACGAAACGGCGTCACGAGCGGGATTCCGCGCGTTCAAGGTCAAGGTGGGGCTCGGTGTGCCGGGAGATCTGGCGCGGATGGCACGGGCACGCGAACTGGCCGGGCCGGACGCGTTTCTGGGCATGGACGCCAATGGCGGCTGGAGCCGGGCCGAGGCCGGGGCGGCGCTGCGCGGGCTGGCGGAGTCCGGCCCGGCCTTCATCGAACAGCCGGTCGCGCCCGGCGACCTGGCGGGCATGGCGGCTCTCCGCTCGGCAGGCTTGCCGGTGGTGGCCGACGAGGCGGTGTTCGGCACCGGCGACCTGCTGCGGCTCGCGCGCGCGGACGCGGCCGACGTGGTCAGCGTGTACGTCGGGAAGGCGGGCGGGCCCGGTCGCGCGGTCGCGCTGGCGCGGCTCGCCGAGGCGTCCGGTCTCGACGTCCTGATCGGCTCCAACGGTGAGCTGGGCATCGGCGCGGCAGCACAGCTCCACGTGGCGTGTGCGTTACCCCGGCTGTCGGCGTTCCCCTCGGACATCATCGGGGCGCATTACTACGCCGAGGACGTCCTGGCGGAACCACTGGACAGCGACGGCACCCGGGTCCGGCTCGGCGACGGCGCCGGGCTGGGTGTGGTGCCCAGGAACGACCTGCGCGGGAGGTTCACGTGATCGTCGACGTCCACACGCATACCCCGACCCACCGGGACGCGGTGCCGGAAAGCGAACGCCGGGTGTACGAGAACTGGCGTACCGACCGGCCGGTGACGACCACGAACTCGTGGGCCGATTACGACACCGCGATGGCCGAAGCCGACGTCGCGATCGTCTTCAACATCGCGGTGGACGATCCCGAAACCATGACAGGGCTACCGTACCCGCCGGAGCGCACCAACGACGCGACAGCGGAGTTCGTGGCCGCCGACCCGGCCCGCCGCATCGGGTTCCTCTCGGTGAACCCGTTGCGGGACAACGTCTTCGAGGAGACCGAGAGGTGCAGGGAACTCGGCCTCGCCGGGGTCAAGCTCGGCCCGAACTACCAGGACTTCGATCCGCTGGGGGAGCCCGCGCTGGCCTTCTACGCCTACTGCGAGCGGCACGGGCTGCCGATCCTGTTCCACCAAGGCGCGTCGCCGATGCGGCACGCGCCGCTGCGCTACACCTATCCGCTGGTCACCGACGAGGTGGCGCTGCGGTTCCCGGAACTGCGGATCGTCATGGCGCATATGGGACATCCGTGGGGCACCGAGACCGTGGTGACCATCCGCAAGCATCCGCACGTGTACGCGGACGTGTCCTCGATCTACCTGCGGCCCTGGGTGTGCTACCAGTCGCTGCTGGCCGCCGTCGAATGGGGCTGTACCGGGAAACTGTTGCTGGGCAGCGATTTCCCGATCGCGGACACCGGCGAGGCGATGGCCGGGCTGCGCCGGGTCAACGACATCCTCGCAGGCACGAAGCTGCCCCGGGTGCCGGAGGAGACCATCGAGCGGATCATCCACGCGGACGCGCTCGGCGCGCTCGGGCTGGAGGTTCCCTCGTGACTCCCGTCATCGACGCGCACGTCCGGCTCGGCACCGGCCGCGAGGTCGCCCTCGACGCCGAAACCCTGTTGTCCACTATGGACAGTATCGGCATCGACCGGGCCCTGATCGCCCCGGACGAACGGTGCACCGCGGTCGCCAACGCCGAGGGCAACGACGTGGTGACCCAGGCGGCGCGGGAATCCGGCGGGCGGTTGTCCGCCTACGCGGTGGCGAACCCGTGGCGGGGCGCGGCGGCGCTCGCCGAGCTGGCACGAGCGGCCGAGGCGGGTGCGGTGGCGCTGGCGGTCGACCCGGTGCTGCAGGGCTTCGACCTGCTCGACGGGCTCGTGGACCCGCTGCTCGCGTTCGCCGCCGAGCGCGGCTGGTTCGTCTACGTCCGCACCGGCACCCCGCCGAGCGCGCTCCCGCTCCCGCTGGCGAGTCTTGCCCGGCGGCATCCCGGCGTGCGGTTCCTGATGGGCCGCAGCGGTGCCACCGACTTCTGGATCGACGCCGCGCCTGCGCTGTGGTACGCGCCGAACCTCTACGCCGACACGGCGTACGCACCGTGGGACACCGTGCTCAGCGAGTTCGCGCGAGACCCCGGGATCGGGACATCACGGGTGATCTTCAGTACGGATTCCCCTTATACCGTCCCGAAAACCGAGGTGACCCGAGTACGGGACTGGACCATCGGCGAGGACGAGCGCGCGGCCGTGCTCGGCGGGACGCTGCTCGGCTTGCTCGGGGCAGCGCAGCGAAGGGAGGAGCGCCGATGACCGCCACGCAGGCACCGCCGGTGCGGGGAGTCTCGCCGGTGTTGCAGGTGCCCTTCACCGAGGACGGCGCGGTCGACGTCCCCGGCTTCCACCGGGTGGTGCGGCATGTGCTCGGCACCGGCGTGACCAGCGTGATGTTCCCGGGCTTCGCCTCGGAGTTCCACAAGCTCGACGAGTCCGAGCGCACCCGGCTCACCGCGATCCTGCTGGCGGAGACCGCGGCGGCGGACGGCGTCTCCGCGATCATCGCGGTGCAGGACCACGCGACCCGGCTGGCGGTCGCCAGGGCCCGCGCCGCGGTGGACGCGGGCGCCGACCTGGTCAACCTGCTGCCGCCGCATTTCCTCGCCCCGTCCCGGCGGGCGATCCTCGAGCACGTCGGCGCGGTGCTGGCCGCGGTCGCGCCGACCCCGGTCGTGCTGCAGTACGCGCCGTCCGAGACGGGCACCAGCCTCGACGGCGCGGCACTGTCCGCACTGGCCCGCGAACACCCGAACCTGCGGCTGGTGAAGGTCGAGGCCAGCCCGCCCGGCGCGTTGATCGCCGAACTCGCCGCGGGTGATCCACCACTGCCCGCCGTGGAGGGGTATGCGGGTGTGCAGCTGCCCGACGCGTTCCGCCGCGGCGCGGTCGGGACCCAGCCCGGCTGCTCGTTCACCGAGATCTACGTCGAGATCTGGCGGCGGTTCGCCGGCGGCGATCACGCCGGCGGGGACGAGCTGCACCGGCGGCTGCTGCCCTACATCTCGTACTGGATGCTCGACCAGGAGCTGATCATCGCCGCGGAGAAGCTGATCTCGGTGCGGCGCGGCCTGTTCGGGAGCGCTCACTGCCGCGAGCCGGGGCACCGGCTCGACGGCGAGGAGACCGCCATGGTCGGCCGGTTCCTCGCCGAGTTCGAAGACCTGTTGCCCCCACTGGATTTCTGAGAGGTACCGACCAGGCTGGAGGAAACCATGCGCGGTCCCCACCGTACGTCGACACTGGCTCTCCTACTCGGCTCGTGTGTGGCGCTCGCCCTCACGGCGTTCGCGCCGGCTGTGGCGGCCCAGCCCGATCCGGGCACCCGGCGGGTCAAGGCCGCTTCACTGGCCGAAATCCGCCGGTCCGTGGTGCCCGAAGGCGGGATCAAGGCGGCGATGACGGGCGGGAACACCGTCTACGCCGACGTCCGGGAGCGGAATCCCCGCGCCGACGGCTACCGGCACATCGACTCGCCGCGGCTCGTGGCGAAGCTGAGACGCGAGGGCCTGAACACCTACGTCTACGGGATCTGGGATTCGCCGACGGACTGGGACGACCTGCGCACCGAGTTCGCTCCCGCGGCCGCCGCCGCGGGCATCAGGATCTGGGTGTACGTCGTTCCGCCGTCGGAGTGTTTCGACGATCCGGTCCCGTCCCGCAGCGGGCGGTGTTCGCGACCGTACAAACTGGACTTCGTCCGCTGGGCGAGCGAGATCGCCCAGCTGTCGGTGCGGTACCCGAACGTGGTGTCGTGGGCGATCGACGACTTCATGATCGGCGAGAACAGCAAGCTCTTCACCCCGGAGTACATGCACAAGATCGTCGACGCGCAGGACGCGGTCAACCCGAAACTGGGGTTCTACACGACCGCCTACTACTCGGACGCGATCAGCCCGGCGTTCTACGAGCGCTTCGCCCCGTTCATCGACGGCATCGTGTACCCGTACCTCGGCTTCAACAGCAACACCCAGGACCCCACGGCGGTCAAGCCGAACCTGGACGCCATAGTGGCGCAGGCGGCACCTCGCGACATGGGAGTGCTGTTCCTCTTGTACACCAACAGATTCCTGGACGCCGCGTTGCCGCCCGACGAGACGTACGTGGCCGCGTCGATCGAGGCGGCCATGCCCTACGTGCGGGACGGCCGGATCCTCGGGATCAACAACTACGGCCTGCCGCTGGGGGACAAGCCGAACATCACGGCGGGCAACAGGGCCGCCCACGGCATCGGCAGGCTGAGCGTGGCGCTCGCCTCCTTCAGCGGGACCAAGCCCGGGGATTACGCCGGAGCCGAGCAACGCGTGCGAGTCGACGAAGCGGCGCCCCGCAAGTCGTTGTCCTTTGTGGACTACGACGGCTATTACGGTAACCTCGGCGGCGCCGGCCACCACTTCAAGCAACTGCTCGTCGATGGGGCCGTCGCCTGGGAATCCGATGTCGCCGATCCGGGCGGGTTCGGCTGGGTACGGCACACCGTGGACCTGACGGAAGCCTTACGGGGCAAGACATCCGCGACCATCGTGCTGCGGATCCTCGACAAGAACGGCGTCGGCGACTTCCCGCTCGACGTCGGCTTCGACGACGTCACCGGTGAAGGCGTCGAGGTGGTGAACGGCGGTTTCGAGGGTGACCGCGGCTGGAAGCTCGTCGCCGACAACCACGCGCTGCTGCCGTCGTTCGACCGCTACGCCAAGGATCGCCCGGCCCGGATCCGGGAGGCCGTGGCGACGACGTTGCGCGGGCTGCCGTTCGTGAACCGGCCCTTCCCGCCGGAACCGCCGACGCGCGGCTACCGCACCGACAACAGCGCGATGTACGGCGACGGGAGGCTCAGTTTCTCCGTCCCGGAACGGACTCCGACGAAGGCGGGCGCCTGCGCTTCGGCGAGCCAGCTCGTCACGGTGGACAAGGGCTCGGCGCGGTACGAGGTGTCGTTCTGGGACCACGACCAGTACGCCAAGACGCCGGTAGCGCAGGGCCATTTGTTCAAGCGCGTGCTGGTGGACGGCAACCTCGTCTACGACCACGACGTCGCCGACTGGTGGGCGGGGCTGTGGATGAACGGCGAGTCCGCGCAGGGCCCGATCGACGTCACCGAGTTCGTACGGGGCAAGGACAAGGTGACCTTGTCGTTCCAGCTCTGCACCGGCACCCCGGCGGCCGACCTGGCCATCGACGTCGGAGTGGACAACGTCGAAACGATTGGGCTCGCGGTGCGCAATCCCGGTTTCGAAACCTCCGGCGGATGGACGCTGAAAACCGAAGATCCCGCGGTGACCCCGGCCATCAGGATCGTGCGCTGAGGATCAGGGGTTCCGCTCACCCTCGAGGCGGGCCTGCTCGGTCAGTTCCGGGTAGGCCTCGCCGTCCTCGGGATCCTCCTGGAGCAGGGAAATCGACCACGGGATGGGGCACGGCGGAGTGTGGCCGGGGTCGGGACACAGCATTCTCGCGATGCGTTCCCTGATCTCCTCGGCCTGCCGCCGGGTGGTGTGCATCCCCAGCCGGATTTCCCAGATGCTTGCTTCTTCGGACATCCCCTACCCCATGGTTGAACGGGGCGAGCCGGGCTCGCCCCGCCGACGTTACCAGGTCCGCTTGGCGTCGCAATGACGCTTGTAGTGTCCCTGCGGGACCGGGACGTTGCGCTTGGCGTCCTTGATGGCGTCCTCCCGGGTCTTGCCCACGCCGTCGGCACGCTCGTACCCCGTGACGTGGTTGTCGCTGATGCGCACGATCTGGCACTGCACGGTGGCGTGCCAGGTCTTCAGGATGCCGGCCCCGGTTTCCGGGGCGGCCGGTGCGAGCGTGCCCGCTGACGCGGCCGGTGCGGCGAGCCCGCCGATCGCGAGCGCGAGAGCCCCGGCGATCAGCCCGTTGCGAAGCATTTTCACGATGGTTCCTCCTTGTCGGTGTGGTGTCCGGGCACCTCCGACCTTTGCAGCCCGGCCGGCCGCCGGGGACCGTTGGCAGTGCGATTGGCAGTCCGCTGGCAGCTGTGGCGTCCACTGTGGACGGAATAGCGGGTCACCGGGAAAGGAGCTGGGGCACCTCCACGGCGGGCGCGGCCACCCGGCCGGACAGCGGTGCGGACAGAGGTGCGGCCAGCGTCGGGTCCGCGGCGAGGATCTGCCGGTGCAGCTCGCACAGCCGGGCTTCGGGATCGACACCGAGGTTCTCGAGCAGATGGGTGCGGATCCGCAGGTAGTGGTTCAGCGCGTCGGCGACGCGGCCCGACCGGTAGAGGGCCAGCATGTACTGGGCCGCCACCCGTTCGTCCAGCGGGTACTCCGCCGTGCGGGCCGACAGCCCGGCCACCAGGTCTTCGCCGTGCCCCAGCCGAAGCAGCGCCTCCGTGTAGTCCCCTTCGGCGTTCAGCCGGGCCTGGTGCAGCCGGTTGCGCTCGACCTCGGCCCATTCCCCGCCGAGCCCGGTCAGCGCGTCGCCCCGCCACAGGCCCAGCGCCTCCGCCAGCAGCTCGGCGACTCTGCGATCGTGCCCGGCACACGTGTGGGCGGCCGCGCACAGGTCGTGGAAGCGCTGCCGGTCGATCGCCGCCGGGTCGGCCGCCAGCAGATAGCCGCCCGACCGCCGGACCACGCTCACCGCGTCCAGCCCGGCGAGCGCGTGCCGCAGGCGGGACAGGTAGTTCGACAGTGTCGCCCTCGCGCGCAACGGCGGGTCCTGCCCCCAGACCCGCTGGATCAGCCGATCGACCGACACCACGTGATCGACGTCCACCGCCAGCGCGGCCAGCACACACCGTTGTCTCGCCGGCCCCAGCTCGATCGCGCGGTCATCGACGGACACGCCGAATTCCCCCAGAAAATGAAACTTCACCATCTCAGCCACCCCCTGTCGCCGATACCTCCCAAGGCTTGGATACCGGACCTGGCCTGCGCGTTGTAGAAACCTGGCGATGGTTCACACGATCGGTGGCACACCATTGCCTCGGTGTCCGGGCGCCGCGCGCGATCCCCCCCGCGGGCGGTTTTTACGCGGATACCTTGATGCGAGGGAGAAAATCGATGCCGAGTTCGAGGAATACCGTGCTGGCGGCGATCTTCGCCGTCTGTGCCATGGTGGGTGGTGCGCTGCTGGCGCCCGGTGTCGCGGGTGCCGCACCGGCTGTCACCGGTCCCGATGCGGCGCGACCGGCCGCCGCGACGGCGAAATCGCCGCTCTGCGTCGCACCGGACCGTGGCTGGGTCCTGTTCTACCAGCACTCCGGATGCGGGGGCGCGTATCAGGGCTGGGCGAGATGCGGGAGACACGACTTCACCGGTGCGATGTTCCGCGGGGCCAGTTCGTACTGGGACAACCAGACCGGTGGTGCGTACGCGGACGTCTACGACGGCGGGGGTCTCGCCTTCACCACGCATCCGCAGACCGGTATCCGTGACGTCGCCTGGTGGGAGAACGACCGGAGCGAATGGGCCATCCTGCGCTGCTAGTACTTCCCGGCCGGGCCGCCTCCCGCGGCCCGGCCGGGCGGCGCGCCCCTTCGTCGCGGTCCACAAAGGACTCCATGGAAACGTCCCGCCCGAGTCGCCGATCATCAGGAGCGAGTCATGTCCAGTGCCATCGCCCTCCGCGTCGTCGCGTTGTCGTGCTCGCTGGTGCTGGCCGTCGGCGGCGGCCAGGCGTCCGCGGCGCGGCAGGCCACCGCGGGCGGTGCCGTCGATCCCGACCGGACGGTGTATCCGCTGGACGCGTTCGAACTCACCGAACCGGAACTCCAGGTCGCCGGTGGCGCGCGGTATCTGCTGACCCGTGAATGCGTCCACCGGTTCGGCGCCGGACTACCGGCGCGGCATCAGGGCCGCCTCGGCGCTTCGCGTGCCGACCGGTACGGCCTCGCCGACGAGGTCACCGCCCGGACCTGGGCGTACTCCCTCGATGCGCCGCCGAGGACGACACCGCCGTGGGAACTGGAGATCGACAGCAGGTCGTCCCTGTACCCGATCGTCAACGGCGTGGACGCCGACGGGCATCCCGCGCGGCTGACCGGCTTGCCGGACGGCGGATGCCGGGCCGCCGCGAACCGGGTGCTCGAACGGGACACCGGGGCCGTGGGCAAAAGCCCGGTTCCCGAACTCGACCGCCGGGCCTGGCAGGCGTCCCGGCAGGACCCGGCGGTGCGGGAGGCCGCCGACGGCTGGAAACGGTGCATGGCCGGGGCCGGGCTCGGCTACGCCGATCCGGTCGAAGCGCCGTACTTCCACTGGTTCGCGAAGAGAATGGCGGCCAACCCGCGTCCGTCCGAGGAACAGCGCAGGGACGGGATCCGGCCGACCGGCGAGGAACGCCGGGCCGCGCTCGAAGACGTCCGGTGCAAACGCGATTCGGGATTCCTCGTGGTGTGGGTGGCCGCGGACCAGGCCGCGCAGCGGAACCTGGTCGTCGCCGAGCGGGAGCGGCTGACCGCTTACCGTCATGCACTCGACCGTTTGGTGCACAACGCGACGCAGGTCCTGGCCGCCGGGGACGCCGCCGCGGCCGGTAATTGAATCGCCGTGCTCCGCGCGTTCTCCTAGCCTGTTCGGCGTGCGTGACGGTTCCTTCCCCTTGCTCTGGCTCCACGGCCCGTCCGGCGTCGGCAAGTCCACGGTGGCCTGGGAGATCTTCACCGAACTGAGCCGTTCCGGGGTGCGGACCGCGTATGCCGACATCGATCAGCTGGGTCTCTGCTATCCGGCGGACGGCGAGGATCCGGGCAACGACCGGCTCAAGGCGGCGAATCTCGCGGCGGTCTGGCCGGTCCTGCGGGACGCGGGCGCTCGCTGCCTGGTGGTGTCCGGAATTCTCGGCACCTCCGACGCTGTTCGCGCGTATGCCGATCGTATGCCGGGGATCGCGTTGACGTTGTGCCGCCTGCGTGCGGACGAGGCGGAGCTGCGAAACCGGATCGTCGCCCGGGGCTGGCAGACGCAGCTCGCGGACGCGGCCGTCCGGCATGCCGAGGCGCTCGACCGCGCCGGCGCCGGTGAGCTGTGTGTCGACACCGATGGACTGTCCGCAGTGGACGTCGCCCGGCTGGTGCGCGCGAAGACCGGATGGCCCGGACCCGCCGCCGAGATCACGAGCCCGGCGGCGGTCCGGGCCCACTCGTCTACAGTGGACGAAGCGGACGCGCCGATGTTGTGGCTCTGTGGTGCGCAAGGAGTGGGCAAGTCCGCCGTCGGCTGGGAGATCTTCGCCGATCTCTTGCGCTCAGGCGCCAAGACCGCGTACGTCGACTTGGGACAGCTCGGTTTCCACCGGCCCGTTCCGGACGACGACCCGGACAACCACGCTCTCAAGGCACGGAGTCTCGGTGCACTGTGGGCGAACTTCCGCGCCGCCGGTGCGCGAGGCTTGATCGTCACCGGCGGGGTCACCGACCCAGCCACCGTCGGCCGGTATGCCGCCGCGGTACCCGGCACGAAGCTGACGTTGTGCAGACTGCACGCCAGTCCCGCGGAGCTGACCGAGCGGATCCTGCGGCGCGGGCGCGGCGAGGGACCGCCGATCCCCGGTGACGAGCTGAAGGGCCTGCCCGCCGAAGCCCTGCACCGGCTCGCGGAGCGGGCCGCGCGCGAAGCCGACGAGCTGGACCGCACGGGGATAGGCGACTTCCGCGTGGACACCGACGACCTGCCCGCCGGGGACGTGGCGCGGCTGGTCCGCGCGAAAGCGGGGGAGTGGCCGGGACCGGTCATGCCGTAAACCGGTGGCCGGACGACGCCGAGTTCGCTAACCTGACGCCATGACGTCCGCCCGTACCGCCATGATGCCCCGCTCCCGGGGCCGGTAGAACGCGCGGACGATTCGTCCGAGGCCCTGTCCAAGGGGCCTCGCCGGATGTCGGAGCCCCGTGTCCACCCGGAGGTTCCGATTCCCCGCACCTACATCACCACCACCATCCCGTACGTCAACGCGCGGCCGCACCTCGGCTTCGCGCTGGAACTCGTCCAGGCCGACGTGCTCGCCCGGCATCGGCGCCGCGAGGGCGACCGGGTCCGGCTGCAGACCGGCACCG
Source organism: Amycolatopsis sp. NPDC059021 (assembly GCF_042739895.1). Taxonomy (NCBI): domain Bacteria; kingdom Bacillati; phylum Actinomycetota; class Actinomycetes; order Pseudonocardiales; family Pseudonocardiaceae; genus Amycolatopsis; species Amycolatopsis sp. NPDC059021. Next base: position 75,106 of record NZ_JBHYIQ010000012.1, on the reverse strand, counting down.
ACGACAATTCGCTGAAGAACGTGCTGGCCGCCGAGGACGCGGGCGTGCCGGTACGGGAGTTCGTCGACCGCAACGCTGCGGCGTTCGTCGCGCTCCGCGAACCGCTTTCCCTTTCCACCGACGATGTTCTCCGCACGAGTCACGATCCTCGCCATCGCGTCGGGGTCGAACATTTCTGGCGTGCCTGCGCCGACGCCGGGGACTTCTACCGCCGGTACTACGAGGGCCTGTACTGCGTCGGCTGTGAGCAGTTCTACGCGGAGTCCGAATTGGACGGTGGACGCTGTCCGGAGCACGACGTCGCGCCCGAGCACGTGGCCGAGGAGAACTGGTTCTTCCGGCTTTCCCGCTATACCGGGCAACTGCGCGATCTCGTCACCAGCGGCCGGCTCCGGATCGAACCCGCGCAGCGGCGCAACGAGGTGCTCGGTTTCCTCGCCGGCGGGCTGGAGGACTTTTCGATCTCGCGCTCGGCGGAGCGGGCGCGCGGCTGGGGCATCCCGGTGCCCGGCGATCCCGGTCAGGTGATCTACGTGTGGTGGGACGCGCTCGGCAACTACCTCACCGCGCTCGGCTACGGCTCCGGTGGTACCGGGCACCAGCGGTGGTGGCTCGATTCCGACCGCCGGATTCACCTGGTGGGCAAGGGAGTTCTCCGGTTCCACGCGATCTACTGGCCTGCCATGCTGCTCTCGGCGGGCCAGCCGCTGCCGACCGACATCGTCGTGCACGACTACCTCACCCACGACGGCCGCAAGATCAGCAAGTCCGCCGGGAACACCGTCGATCCGGCCACCTTGGCGCGGGAGTGCGGTACCGACGCCGTCCGCTGGTGGCTGCTGCGGGAGGTGCCCCGTGTCGGCGACGCCGATTTCACCCACGCCAGGCTCGTGGCCAGGGCGAACGACGAACTCGCCAACGGACTGGGCAATCTCGTCCACCGCGTGGTCGCGATGGTCCACCGCTACCGGGCCGGGGCCGTTCCGCACGGGGGTCAGGAACCGGACGCGGAACGCCTGGACCACGCGTGCCGGGTGGCGCGGGCGGAGGCCGGAAAAGCCTTGGCGGAGTTCGATTTCCGGAACGCCACCGCGGCGGTCTGGGCGATCGTCGACGAGGCCAACCGCTTCGTCAACCAAGCCAAGCCGTGGGAACTGGCGAAGGCCGAACGCGAGGGCGCTGCCCCCGGCGCGCTCGACGCCGTGCTGGCCACGCTCGTGCGGGCGTGCCGGACGGTGGGCGAGGAACTGGCGCCGTTCCTGCCGGACGCGGCGGCACGGGTGACCGAGGCCTGCGCCGAACGGGACGGACGGCTGCCCGCGGCGTCGCCGCTGTTCCCGCGCCTCGCCGACGCCGACGATGGAACACTTGCGCAAGCGTTTGACTGATAGGGGTGACCTGGGGTTTACTGACGGGGCGGAACGTCGACCGGAGGAGGTGAGGGCCATGAGTCCGGAACACAGTCTCGGCTCACCCGCATCCCTCGAACCTCCGGGAGGTCATCATGACCATGACTACTCTCTTCCGCATCGCACAGCGCGGTAGCCGGGGCGACGGCTTTGCCCCCATTGCCCCCGCCGTCGCTCCGGCGCCGCGGCAGTCCATCGAGCGGCCCGCCGGGCGTCCGCCGCTGCGGATGACCTGGCGACCGGTGACCGACGAGCACGGCAAGCGTGTCCTGCGCGCGAGCTGGCACGCCGGACGGTGAGTTCAAGCGTCAGGCGACCGGTGCGGGCGGCCGGAGCGCCTGGCGCTTGAGCCGGTTGAACAGCTTCACGTTGTTCAGCGCGAACACCCCGACGGTGACGCCGTCCCGTTCGAAGGTCGCCACGAAGGAGGAATCCTCCGTGGTCCCTTCGACGAGGACGAGCTTGTCCCCTGGCGCGGGGTGCCCGGCGACCTGGATCCGGCCGCCGTACTGATCGGACCAGACGTACCCGCTCGCCGTGTAGCCCCGGATCGTCTGCCCGGCCAGCAGGTTGGCGATCGCGACACCGGCCTGCTCGGTCGCGTTCGTCCAGTGCTCGTGCCGCAGCCGCTGTCCGGCTTCGCCGCCGGCGTACTGCGCGACGTCGCCGATCGCGACCACGTTGGGCAGCTTGGTCACCAGCCCGTGGTCGGTGTGCACGCCGTTGCCGATGGTCAGCCCCGAGCCGATCAGCCAGTCGGCCGCGGGCGACATGCCGATGCCCATCACGACGACGTCCGCGGGCAGGTGCCCGCCGTCGGCGAGGTCGACCCCGGTGACCCGGCGGCCCCGCGGTCCATTGTCCACTGTGGTCAGTCCACTCACGACGGATCGGCAGCGCAGCCGGGTGCCGTGCTCGGCGTGCAGCCGGGCGCAGACCGCGCCCAGTTCGGGGCCGAACACCCGGGACAGGGGAGCGTCGAGGGCCTCCAGCACGGTGACGTCGAGGCCGAGGCCCCGGCAGGTGGAGGCGACCTCGGCGCCGATGAACCCGGCCCCGGCCACCACGACCCGAGGTGATCCGGCCAGCTCGGCACGCAGCCGCAACGCGTCGTCGAGGGTGCGCAGCACGTGCACCCCGGCGATGCCCTCGGCGCCGGGAAGCGTGCGGGCCCGGCCACCGGTCGCGATGACGACGCCGTCGGCGAAGATCTCCTCGCCGTCGGAAAGCGTCAGCCTGCCGTTGGCCGGGTCGAGCCGTTCCGCCCGGACACCGAGCCGGTAGGTGACGCCGAGCTCGTCGTCGGCGTCGAGCAGGTCGAGTGACTCCCGGTCACTCGTCCCTGCCAGGAACTCCTTGGACAGCGGCGGCCGGTCGTAGGGCCGGTGCGGCTCTTCGCCGACCATGACCACGTCGCCCTCGAAGCCCTGGCCACGCAGTTCCTGGAGCGCGCGGGCGCCGGCCAGCGACGCCCCCACGATCGCGACGCTCTTCACGCCGCGTCCTCCTGGCTTTCCGCCGCCTCGGTCCGGACGTAGATGACGCCCTCGTCGACCACGACGGAGTAGGTGCGCACCGGCTTCTTCGCGGGGAGGCACGAAGGCATGCCGGTGCGCAGATCGAAGAGGGCGGCGTGGAGGGGGCATTCCACGAAGCAGCCTTCGAGCCAGCCCTCGGAGAGGGAGGCGTCCTGGTGGCTGCACGTGTCGTCGATGGCGTACAGCTCACCGTCGGCGTTGAACACCGCGATGGGCACGGCCCCGGGGATCCTCACGGATTCCCCGGGGGGCAGTTCGTCCACCGTGCACGCGCGCATCATGTCGGACCTCCGGGATGTGCCGGGCTGAAGTTCGGGGGAGCGGTTGAGTTGCACTGTGCTGAGTTGCGGACTGCGGAACTCGAACCGGGATACGCAACAAGTTTGAATCCCGTGTCAGGATCTCGTCAAGAGCTACGGCCAGGTAGTTTCGACGAGTTTTCGTGGCGGTAGAAGGGCTGCTTGATCGGGGACAGGGGAGTGTTGCCGAGGATCAGATCCGCGGACTTCTCGGCGGTCATCATCACCGGGGCGTAGATGTTCCCGTTGGGGATGTAGGGCATGACGGAGGCGTCGGTGATCCGCAGCCCCTTGAGGCCGTGGACGCGCATGGTCTCCGGGTCGACGACCGACCGGTCGTCGACGCCCATCTTGGCGGTGCACGAGGGATGCAACGCCGTTTCGGCGTCGCGCGCGACCCAGTCGAGGATCTCCTCGTCCGTCTCGACGCCGGGCCCCGGCGAAATCTCGCCGCCGTTGTACGCGTCGAGGGCGGGCTGGTTGAGGATCTTCCGCGCCACCCGGACCGCCTCCACCCACTCGCGCCGGTCCTGCTCGGTCGACAGGTAGTTGAAGCGCAGTGCCGGGTGCTTGCGCGGATCGGTCGAGGTGATCTTGACCGTGCCGCGGGTGTCGGCGTACATCGGCCCGACATGCACCTGGTAGCCGTGTCCCGCGGTCGGCGCCGAGCCGTCGTAGCGGATCGCCACCGGCAGGAAGTGGAACATCAGGTTCGGGTAGGCGACCTCGTCGTTGCTCCGGACGAACCCGCCGCCCTCGAAGTGGTTGGTGGCGGCCGGGCCGGACCGCAGGAACAGCCACTGCGCGCCGATCTGCGGCCGCTTCCACTTCGCCAGCGACGGCATCATCGACACCGGCTGCTTGCAGGCGTACTGGATGTACACCTCGAGGTGATCCTGCAGGTTCTCGCCGACGCCGGGCAGGTCCGCGACGACGTCGACGCCCAGCTTCTCCAGCTCGGCGGCGTTGCCGACGCCGGAGAGCTGGAGCAGCTGCGGGGTGTTGATCGCGCCGCCGCACAGGATGATCTCCTTGCCGTACACCTCGGAGGGTGCGTGGCGCCCGTGTGCGTATTCGACGCCGATCGCGCGGTCGCCGTCGAACAGGATCTGCGAGACGAACGCTCGCGTGTGGACGGTGAGGTTGGGCCGGTGCATGACCGGCCGCAGGTACGCCCCGGCCGCCGAAAGCCGCCGCCCGCGCCGGACGTTGCGGTCGAACGGGGCGAATCCCTCCTGCCGGTAGCCGTTGACGTCGTCGGTGCGCGGGTACCCGGCCTGCTCGGCGGCGTCGAAGAACGCGCCGAACAGCGGGTTGGTGGCCGGGCCGCGTTCCAGCTCCAGCGGTCCGGAATGGCCGCGCCACGGCCCGTCCGGGGCGTCGGCAAGGCAGTTCTCCATCCGCTGGAAATACGGCAGGCAGTGCGCGTAGTCCCAAGTGGACATTCCGGGATCGGCGGCCCAGCGCTCGTAGTCCAGCGGGTTCCCGCGCTGGAAGATCATCCCGTTGATGCTGCTGGAACCACCCAGTACCTTCCCGCGGGCGTGGTAGATCCGGCGGCGGTTCATATGCGGCTCGGGCTCGCTGCGGTAGCCCCAGTCGTAGAACCGGCTGCCGATCGGGAAGGTCAGCGCCGCGGGCATGTGGATGAACACGTCCCACGGGTAGTCCGGGCGCCCGGCTTCGAGGACGAGGACCTTGTTCGCCGGGTCCGCGGACAGCCGGTTCGCCAGCGCGCTGCCCGCCGAACCGCCGCCGACGATGACGAAGTCGTACTGGGTGGAACTCATCGGGTGATTCCTCCTGGAGCTAGGGAGCGAGCGGTTCGGGAACGGCCTCGCCGGTGTGGGCGGCCGCCCAGCGCTTGCGGCGGACGTAGAGCAGGACGCCGCCGACCACGACGATCAGGCCGGTGACGAGCACCGCGCCCCACTGGAAGTACCAGTGGTCGTTGCCGTAGACCTCGGCACGCGGCCAGATCAGGTTGACCGTCATCGCGGCGCCGTAGAGCACGGCGATCGCGTTGACGAGCGTGCCCCAGCGGCCCAGCCTGAAGTACGGGCCGTGGCCGGGGCGGGGCCACTGACCGCGCAGGCGGCGCAGCAGCATCGGGCCGGTGACCATCAGGTACGGGATGTAGAACAGGATGATCGCGGTCGAGGTCAGCACGAAGAACGCGCGCTGGTTGCCGAGGTTGATCAGCAGGACGCCGATGGTGAGCGCGCCGGTGATCAGCGCGGGCACGATCGGGGTCTTCGACTTCGGCGACACCCGGGAAAGCGCTTTCGAGAACGGGAGCCGGTTGTCGCGCGCCATCGCGAACGTCATCCGGATCGCGGCGGTCTGCACCGCGAGGCAGCACACCGTGATGGCGATCGCCGAGCAGATGAGGAAGGCGTTGCCCAGTCCGTTGCCGAGCGTGCTCTTGAGCAGGTACGGCATTCCGGACGTCGAGAGCTCTTCGGCGTCGATGTTGCCGACGGCCATCATCCCGAAGAGCATCACCAGCCCGCCGACGACGAACGACGCCGTGATCGCGCGCAGGATCGCCCTCGGCGCGTGCTTGCGCGGCTGGGTCGTCTCCTCGGCCAGCGAGCCCGCGGTGTCGAAGCCGTAGAAGACGTACGCGCTCATCAGCGAGGCGACCAGGAACGCGCCGAGGTAACCGAGGGAATGGCCGCCGCCGGTGTCGTGGGTCTGGAACACCACCTGCGGTCCGCGCTTGATGTGCACGGCCAGCGCGATGATGAGCAGGATGACCGCGGTCAGCTCGACCGCCACCCCGAAGTTGTTGATCTTCGCCATGAGCTTGACGCCGATGACGTTGACGACGGTGGCGAACACGACCAGGCCGAGCGCCAGCAGGATCGCGTTCTTCGCGCCGCCGGGTGTGCTCGTCAGTCCGGCGTCCGACGGGCTCCCGACGATCTGGAACACCTGGGAGACCTGGGGGAGGATGATCTGGTAGGCCACGGCGACCGCGCCCGCGGTCACGATGGCGCCGATGATCATGATCCAGCCCGCCATCCACGACGTCGCGGGTTTCGCGATCTGCTTGGCCCACTGGTAGACCGACCCGGCGAGCGGGAACTGCCCGGCCAGTTCGGCGAAGCACAGCGCGACGGCCAGCTGGCCGAGGAACACGATCGGCCAGGTCCAGATGAAGGCGGGGCCGCCGGAGCCGAAGCCGAAGAAGAACAGCTGGAACACCCCGGTCATGATCGAGATGTAGCTGAACCCGGCGGCGAAACTGGAGAAGCCGCCCAGCGAGCGTTCCAGTTCCTGGCGGTAGCCGAACTTCGCGAGTTCGGAGCTGTCGGCGGCTGATGCGTTCTCGGACGGGGTATTCGGGGGCTTGGAGCGTGTCGTCATGGCCACGTCCTCGGTGGTGGGGGACTTCGGGAGCGGGCGTCAGCCCTTGAACCAGCGCTGCGGTGCCGGCGCGATGTTGTGGTAGACGTGCTTGGTTTCGCGGTACTCGTCGAGCCCGGACGGGCCGAGCTCCCGGCCGATGCCGGATTTGCCGAAGCCTCCCCACTCGGCCTGGGGCAGGTAGGGGTGGTAGTCGTTGATCCACACCGTGCCGTGCCGGAGCTCGCCCGCGACGCGTTGCGCGCGCGAGGCGTCCGACGTCCATACGGCCCCTGCCAGCCCGTAATCGGTGTCGTTCGCCAAGGCCACGGCTTCGGTCTCCGTGCGGAAGCGCTCCACGGTGACCACCGGGCCGAACACCTCCTCTCGCACGACCGCCATGTCGGCGGTGCAGTCACTGAAAACGGTGGGACGCAAGAAGAATCCGTCGCGCAGCGCGGGGTCCTCCGGCCGTGAGCCGCCCGCGCGCAGCACCGCGCCCGCCGCGAGCGCGTCCGCGATGTGCCGCTCGACCTTGGCCCGGTGCCCGGCCGAGACCAGCGGACCGGTCTCGGTCTCCGGATCGAGGCCGCTGCCGAGCCGGATGCGGTCGGCCCGCGCGGCGAGTTCGGCGACGAACCGGTCGTGGATCCCGTCCTGCACGATCAGCCGGGATCCGGCCGAGCAGACCTGTCCCGAATGGACGAACGCGGCGGCCAGCGCGTAGTCGAGCGCGGTGTCGAAATCGGCGTCGTCGAAGACCACGTTCGGGTTCTTGCCGCCGAGTTCCAGCGCCACGCGCCGGACGCCCTTCGCCGCCGCGGCCATGATCTTCTCGCCGGTGGCCAGGCCGCCGGTGAACGAGATCAGGTCGACGCCGGGGTGTTCGGTCATCGCCGCGCCGACCCGGCCCGGCCCGAGCAGGAGGTTGACCACGCCCGGCGGGATGCCGGCCTCTTCGAGCAGCGCGACGAGCTTGATCGTGGTCAGCGGGGTGACCTCGCTCGGTTTGAGCACCAGCGTGTTGCCCGCGGCCAGTGCCGGGGCGACCTTCCAGGACATCTGGAGCAGCGGGTAGTTCCACGGCGCGATCAGCGCGCACACGCCGACCGGCTCGTGCACGATCCGGCTGACGACGGTGGCGCTGCCCGCGTCGACCACCCGTCCGGCGTCCGCGTCGGCGAGCCCGGCGTAGTAGTGGAAGACGGCCGTGACGTCGTCGACGTCGATACGTCCTTCGGCGATCGTCTTGCCGGTGTCGAGGCTTTCGGTGCGGGCCAGTTCGTCGCGGTCGCGGACCAGGAGTTCGGCCACGCGACGCAGGATCCGGCCGCGCTCGGCGGCGCTGGTCCGCCGCCACGGGCCGTCGTCGAACGCTCTTCTCGCCGCCGTGACCGCCGTGTCGACGTCGTCGGGGCTCGCGACGGCGACGGTGCAGAGCACTTCGGCGTTGAAGGGATTGAGCACGTCGGAGCGGGTCCCGTCGGAGGATTCGGACCAGTTTCCGTCGAGGTGGAGGTCTTTCATGCGGCCTTCCCGTCGGTGAGCGCTGCGGCCGTGGGACTGAGTGGATGTGACAGGCAGCACATCGAGTGCGTACATTTGTACGCGAAGCATGTACGTATGTCCACATCGCGGGGCGGGGCAATTTCCGCACCGGGCGTCGTGCGACGATCACCGCCGGTGGCTCGACGGCCGCCGAAAACCGCGAGGGAGCTGGGGCCGGGACGATGGCGAAGATCGAGGAGAACGGGCGGAAGCGGCTGCGCGGGCCGAACGATCCCGATCGGCGGGCGAGGATCGCGCGGGCGGCCATCGCCGTCGTCGCCGAGCGGGGGATCGACGGGCTCACGCACCGGGCGGTGGCCAAGGTGGCCGACGTCCCGCTCGGGTCGACCACCTACCACTTCGCGACGCTGGACGATCTGCTGGAAGTCGCGCTCAACGAAGCCGCCGACAACAACGTGCGGCAGCTGCGGGAGTGGGAGAAGGGCCTCGACCCGGACGCCGATTTCGCCGTCGAGCTGGCCGCGCTGGTGATGAGCTATCTCGAAGACGCGTCCCGGCACACGATCGTCGAATACGACCTGTACGTCGCCGCCCTGCACCGGCCGAGGCTGCGCCCGGCGAGCGCGGCCTGGGACAACGCGCTGATCCAGTTCTTCGGCTCCCGCACCGATCCGCTCACCGGCCGCGTGCTCGCGGCGATGTTCTGCGGCCTGGTGATGCAGGTCGTCCTGGCCGACCCGTCGCCGACCCACGCCGAGATCGAAGCGCTCTTCCGCCGCGCCATCGAAGGCCCCTGACCGCCCGCGCCCCGGTGAGCCGAGGGACGCCCTGGGTGCGTTGGCCGCACCGAGGGACGCCCTTGGTGCATCCAACGCACCGAAGGCGTCCCTCGGTGCGCGGGCTCGGCGCATGATCCGGCGGCGCCCGTGTCCCGAACGACGCGTTGAGGACGTTCAGCGTCTCGAACGGAGCGTTCGAGACGTGTCAGCGCGGCGGCAGTGCGCCAAGGTGATGTCCCGAACGACGCGATGGGGACGTTCAGTGTCTCGAACGGAGCGTTCGCGGCGTGCCTGGCAGCGGGTGGTCCGTGAGGAGCCGTCCCGGACGACGCGTTGAGGACGCTCAACGTCCCGAACGGTCCGTTCGGGACGGCCGCCCGTCGCCCGCGCTCCGGTGAGCCGAGGGACGCCCTGGGTGCGTTGGCCGCACCGAGGGACGCCCTTGGTGCATCCAACGCACCGAAGGCGTCCCTCGGCGCATCCCCAGCCGCGGTACCGCAAACCGTTACCGCCGGGTAGTTCTGCTCCGATCGTGGCTCGCCGGAAAACGCGTCTTGACACCGGCCTGATGCCCAGTCATCGTTTGTTTCCGATAGGGCAACCCCGTGCGTAATACGCAACTCAATCCCGAACTCGATCATCCCCGCAGCTCCTGATCCCGCCGGCGCGGCCGTCCCGGGAGACGGCGTGCTGCCCGTTCCCGACCCGGTACGTCCGGACCCGTGGAGAGGAGAAGAGCCTGTGCCCCAACAGGTTCGTGGCGTGGTGGCGCTCAAGCAGGGCGCGCCAGTGGAAGTGGCCGGCATCGTGATTCCCGACCCCGGTCCCGGCGAGGCGGTGGTCCGGGTGCAGGCCTGCGGGGTCTGCCACACCGACCTGCATTACCGCGAAGGCGGCATCAACGACCAGTTCCCGTTCCTGCTCGGGCACGAGGCCGCCGGCGTCGTCGAGTCGGTCGGCGACGGGGTCACCGATCTGGCCGTCGGCGACTTCGTGGTGCTGAACTGGCGTGCCGTGTGCGGTGTGTGTCGGGCCTGCAAGCGCGGCCGTCCCTGGTACTGCTTCGACACGCACAACGCGAAGCAGCCGATGACGCTGACCGACGGCACCCCGTTGTCCCCGGCGCTCGGCATCGGCGCGTTCGCCGAGAAGACCCTGGTCGCCGCCGGGCAGTGCACGAAGGTCGACCCGAACGTGCCGCCCGAGGTCGCGGGCCTGCTCGGCTGCGGCGTGATGGCCGGGATCGGCGCCGCGATCAACACCGGCCAGGTCGGCCGCGGCGATTCGGTGGCCGTGATCGGCTGCGGGGGTGTCGGCGGGGCCGCGATCGCGGGGGCGCGGCTGGCCGGTGCCCGCGAGGTCATCGCGGTCGACATCGACGACGCGAAGCTCGCCAAGGCCGTCGAACTCGGTGCCACGCAAAGGATCAACGCGAAACAGGCCGATCCGGTGGAAGCCATTCGCGAGCTCACCGGCGGCCACGGCGCCGACGTCGTGATCGACGCGGTCGGCAGGCCGGAGACGTTCGAGCAGGCGTTCTACGCGCGCGACCTGGCGGGCACCGTCGTGCTGGTCGGGGTGCCGACCCCGGACATGCGCCTGGAACTGCCGCTGGTGGACGTCTTCTCGCGCGGCGGCGCGGTCAAATCGTCGTGGTACGGGGACTGCCTGCCCAGCCGGGACTTCCCGATGCTCGTCGACCTCTACCGCCAGGACCGCTTGCCGCTGGGCGCGTTCGTCAGCGAGACGATCGGGCTCGGCGACGTCGAGAAGGCGTTCGCGAAGATGCACCACGGCGAAGTCCTGCGCTCGGTGGTGATCCTCTGATGGTCGCGCGGACCGACCTCGTCCGCACTTCGGGCGAGTTCACGCTCGACGGCGGCACATTCGAGGTGGAGAACAACGTCTGGATTCTCGGCGACGACACCGAATGCCTGGTGATCGACCCGGCACACGACCCCGAGCCGGTGCTCGACGCGATCGGCACGCGCACGGTGTCGGCGATCGTCTGCACGCACGCGCACAACGACCACATCAACGCCGCCGTCCCCCTGTCCGACAAGGCCGGTGCCCCGATCCTGCTGCATCCGGCGGACCGGGAGCTGTGGGACGCCGTGTATCCGGACCGCGCACCGGACCGGTCGCTGTCCGACGGCGAGCGGCTCACCGTGGCCGGGCTCGACGTCCACGTGCTGCACACGCCGGGACACACCTGGGGCGGTGTCAGCCTGCACGTTCCCGAACACGGCTGGCTCTTCTCGGGCGACACGCTGTTCCAAGGCGGCCCCGGCGCCACCGGAAGGTCCTATTCGGACTTCGAGGTCATCATCGCCTCGATCACGAACCGGCTGCTCGTCCTCGACGGCGCCACCACTGTCCACACCGGACACGGGCCGACCACGACCATCGCCGCCGAGGCCCCGCACCTCGGCGAGTGGATTGCCCGCGGCCACTGACCGACTTCCCGCCACCGAGAGGAGCTTCGTGGTGACCAGCACCGACCTGCCCCGCACCGGGCTGCCCCCGAGTCTCATCGCGACCCTGCCCGGCCACTACTACACCGACCGCACCATCTTCGCGCTGGAGCAGGCGCGGATCTTCGAGACGTCGTGGTTCTGCGCCGTGCGCAGCGCCGACTTGCCGGCGCCGGGCACCTTCGAGACCGTCCAAATCGGACGGGAGAGCGTGCTGATCTCCCGGGGCCGCGACGGGAAGCTCAACGCCTTCCTCAACGTCTGCCGTCACCGTGGCGCCCGGTTGTGCACCGAGGAGAGCGGCTCGGTCAAGCGGTCCTTCCAATGCCCGTACCACGCCTGGACCTACGGGCTCGACGGCAAGCTGATCGCCGCGCCCAACCTCACCGGGATGCCGGACATCGACCGCACCGAGTACGGGCTGACCCGCCTGCACCTGCGCGAGTACCTGGGCTACGCCTGGGTGTGCCTCGCCGACGATCCGCCGTCCTTCGAGACCACCGTGATGGCCGACATCAACGGCCGTCTCGGCGGCCCGGACGAGATCGCCGCGTACAACATCGACGAGCTGGCACTGGGCCGCCGGATCGAGTACGACGTGAAGGCGAACTGGAAACAGATCATCGAGAACTTCATGGAGTGCTACCACTGCGCGACCATCCATCCGGAGCTCACCGAGGTGCTGCCCGAGTTCGCCGACGGATACGCCGCGCAGTACTACGTCGGCCACGGCGCCGAGTTCGGCGAGGAGGTCCAGGGCTTCACCGTGGACGGCAGCGCCGGCGTCGAGCGGTTGCCCGGGGTGGGGGAGCACCAGGACCGCCGGTACTACGCGATCACCGTCCGGCCGCAGGTGTTCGTCAACCTGGTGCCGGATCACGTGATCGTGCACCGGATGTTCCCGCTCGCCCCGGATCGCACGATCGTGCGCTGCGACTGGCTGTACCTGCCCGAGGTCGTGGAGTCCGGAAAGGACCTCACCCGCTCGGTCGAGCTGTTCCACCGGGTGAACCAGCAGGACTTCGACGCGTGCGAGCGCTGCCAGCTGGCGATGGACTCGCGTTCGTACGCCAAGGGCGGGGTGCTCGTGCCGAGTGAACACCACATCGGCGAGTTCCACGACTGGGTCAAGGCGCGGCTCGCGTAACGCTAGATGAGGGCGCGGATGGCGCGTTCGAAACCTTGGACGTGCTCCAGCGTCAGCTCGGCCGCCTTGTCCGCGTCGCCCTCGATGATCGCGGTCAGCAGCGGGACGTGTTCGTCGACGTGCCCCGCCATGCTCCGCAGGCGGGGCACGAAGACGCACCAGATCCGCGTGGCCAGGTTGTCGTAGCGCAGCAAGGTGTCTTCGAGGAAGGGATTGTGCACGCAGCGGTAGACCGCGCGATGCACGCTCAGATCGGCTTTGAGGAGGTCGGCGTTGTCTTCAGTCGGTTCCGTGGCGTCCAGCTCCGTGCGCAGGATACGCAGCGCCTCGCGTTCGGCGGCCGAGGCGCGTTCGGCTGCCGCGGCGGTGGCCATCGGCTCCAGCGTCCGGCGCACCTCGGAGATGTGCGCGAGATCGGAGATGTTGACCTCGGTGGCGAACGTGCCGCGGCGCGGGAAGGCCACGACCAGCCGCTCGGTTTCGAGCCGCTTCAACGCTTCCCGGATCGGGGTGCGGCCCATGTCGAGGGCATGGCCGAGCCCCTCCTCGTTGATCGGCTCTCCCGGTTTGATGTCGAGCATGACCAGGCGATCACGGATGTGGAGGTAGGCCTTCTCGGCGAGGGAGGGGCTGTTGACCTGTGTGTTCACGCGAGCTAGTCTACACGACGACTGATATACCAGTAGTCGACCAGCAGAACAGGATTCCCATGACTGCGACGATCGACAGCCGCCGCGCGGTGCTGAACCGCTCGCTGGCGGAGTACGACCCGGCCGTGGCCGAGGCGATCAACGAGGAACTCGCCCGGCAGCAGGGCACGCTGGAGATGATCGCCAGCGAGAACTTCGCGCCGGGCGCGGTGCTCGAGGCCCAGGGCTCGGTGCTGACCAACAAGTACGCGGAGGGCTATCCGGGCCGCCGCTACTACGGCGGGTGCGAGCACGTCGACGTCATCGAGCGGCTGGCGCTGGAGCGGATCAAGGCGTTGTTCGGCGCCGGTTTCGCCAATGTGCAGCCACATTCCGGCGCGCAGGCCAACGCCGCCGCGATGGCCGCGCTGCTCGAGCCGGGTGACACGATCCTCGGCCTGTCGCTGGCGCACGGCGGGCACCTCACCCACGGGATGCGGATCAACTTCTCCGGGCTGCTGTACGAGGTCGTCGGCTACGAAGTGTCCACTGAGGACTTCCGGATCGACATGGCCGAGGTCGCCCGGCTGGCGCGGGAGCACCGGCCGAAGCTGATCATCGCGGGCTGGTCGGCCTATCCCCGGCAGCTGGACTTCGCGCGGTTCCGCGAAATCGCCGACGAGGTGGGCGCGTACCTCATGGTCGACATGGCGCATTTCGCCGGGCTGGTCGCGGCCGGGCTGCATCCGTCGCCGGTGCCGCACGCCCACGTCACGACGACGACCACACACAAGACGCTCGGCGGCCCACGTGGTGGCGTGATCCTGACCAACGACGCGGCACTGGCCAAGAAGGTCAACTCGGCGGTGTTCCCCGGCCAGCAGGGTGGTCCGCTCGAACACGTCATCGCCGCGAAGGCCGTCGCGTTCAAGATGGCCGCCGAACCGGAGTTCGCGGAACGCCAGCAACGGACGTTGCGGGGCGCGAAGATCCTCGCCGAACGTCTGCTCGCCGAGGACGCCGCCGCGGCGGGCGTCTCGGTGCTGACCGGCGGCACCGACGTCCACCTGGTCCTCGCCGATCTCCGGAATTCCGATTTGGACGGTCAACAGGCGGAGGACCGGCTGCACTCGGTCGGGATCACCGTGAACCGCAACGCCGTCCCGTTCGATCCCCGGCCGCCGATGGTCACCTCCGGCATCCGGATCGGCACCCCGGCGCTGGCGACGCGCGGCTTCGGCGACGACGAGTTCCGCGAGGTCGCCGACATCATCGCCACCGCGCTGCTCCCGGCGTTCGACGACGCGGTCGCGGCCGCGCTGCGTGCCCGGGTCGCTGCGCTCGCGGACGCTTTCCCGTTGTACTCGCACCTGCAGGAGGCCGCGCGATGACCACCCCGCCCGGGGCACATCTGCCCGAGCACCCCGACTTCCTGTGGGACAACCCGGATCCCGCGCGTTCGTACGACGTCGTGATCGTCGGCGGCGGCGGGCACGGGCTCGCCACCGCGTACTACCTCGCCAAGGTGCACGGCATCACCAACGTCGCGGTGCTGGAGAAGGGCTGGCTCGCGGGCGGGAACATGGCCCGCAACACCACGATCATCCGCTCCAACTACCTGTGGGACGAGAGTTCCGGGATCTACGAGCACTCCCTGAAACTGTGGGAAGGACTCGAAGAGGATCTCGGCTATCCGATCCTGTTCGATCAGCGTGGCGTGCTGAACCTCGCGCACAGCCTCCAGGACGTCCGCGACAGCGTCCGGCGCGTCAACGCGAACAGGCTCAACGGGATCGACGCCGAATGGGTGGACGCCCAGGGCGTCAAGGAGATCTGCCCGATCGTCAACATCTCGCCCGACGTGCGGTACCCGGTCATGGGCGCGACCTTCCAGCCCCGCGCCGGGATCGCCAAACACGACTACGTGGCTTGGGGCTTCGCCCGCGCGGCGGCCGAGCTGGGGGTCGACCTCATCCAGAACTGCCAGGTCACCGGGATCGAGACCAGCCAGGGCCGGGTCACCGCCGTGGAGACGACGCGGGGCCGGATCGCGGCGGGCAAGGTCGCGCTGTGCGCGGCCGGGCACTCCGCGGTGCTCGCCGCGATGGTCGGCCTGAAACTCCCGGTGACCTCGCATCCGTTGCAGGCACTGGTGTCCGAGCTGCTCGAACCCGTGCATCCCACGGTCGTCATGTCGAACGCCGTGCACGTGTACGTTTCGCAGGCACACAAGGGCGAACTCGTGATGGGCGCCGGGATCGACAGTTACAACGGCTACGGTCAGCGGGGTTCGTTCCACATCATCGAACAGCAGATGTCCGCCGCGCTGGAGCTGTTCCCCGTTTTCGCCAGGGCACATCTGCTGCGCACGTGGGCGGGCATCGTCGACGTCACGCCCGACGCGTCGCCGATCGTCGGGCTCACCCCGGTCTCCGGGCTGTACCTCAACTGCGGCTGGGGGACCGGCGGGTTCAAGGCCACCCCCGGCGTCGGCGACTGTTTCGCGCACACCGTCGCGAAGGACAAGCCCCATCCGTACGCCGAGCCGTTCACCTTGGACAGGTTCACGACCGGTGCCCTCGTCGACGAACACGGCGCCGCCGCCGTCGCCCACTGAGCCACTGGAGTTCGCTGTGCAACTGATTCCCTGCCCCTGGTGCGGGCCCCGCGAGGAAGCCGAGTTCCACTACGGCGGCCAGGCCCACGTGGCGTATCCGGAGGACCCGTCGGCGTTGTCGGACGAGGAATGGGCGCGGTACGTCTTCTTCCGCGACAACCCCGCCGGGCCGTTCGCGGAACGCTGGAGCCATTCCGCCGGCTGCCGCCGCTGGTTCAACGCCGTCCGCGACACCTCCTCCCACGAACTCCTGGCGGTCTACCGCCTCGACGAAGCCCGGCCGGTGATCTCATGACCGCTCCCTTCCGGCTGCCCTCGGGCGGCCGCATCGACCGCGACACCCCCGTCGAGTTCCTCTTCGACGGTCAGGTGCTCACCGGCTACCGGGGTGACACGCTGGCGTCCGCGTTGCTGGCCCACGGCATCCACCGGATCGCGACCAGCGTCAAGTACGGCAGGCCACGCGGCATCATGGCCGCCGGGGTCGAGGACGCGAACGCGCTGGTGCAGATCGAAAAGCCGTTCCCGGAGCCGATGCTGACGGCCACCACGGTCGAACTGCACGACGGTCTCGTCGCCAGGGGGCTGCCCGGCCAGGGCAAGCTCGCCGAGGAGCCCGATCCCGCGCGGTACGACCACAAGCACGTCCACTGCGACGTCCTGGTGATCGGCGCCGGGCCCGCCGGGCTCACCGCCGCGCTGGCGGCCGCACGCGGCGGGGCCCGCGTGGTGCTGGTCGACGACCAGCCCGAGGCGGGCGGATCGCTGCTCGGTTCGAACGAGTTCCTGGACCTCGAGCCCGCGCAGGAGTGGATCCGCGGTGTCGTCCAGGAGCTGTGGTCGCTCCCGGATGTCCTGGTGCTGGAGCGCACGACGGCGTTCGGCGCCTACGACGACGGGTTCTTCCTCGCGCTCCAGCGGCGGACCGACCACCTGGGAACGATCTCGGAAACCGTTGCCCGACAACGCGTTTGGCGTATTCGCACCAAACAGGCCGTGCTCGCCACCGGCGCGCACGAACGCCCCGTGGTGTTCGAGGGCAACGACCGGCCGGGCATCCTGCTCGCCGCGTCCGCCCGTACGTACCTGCACCGCTACGGCGTCGTGCCCGGCCGCCGGGCCTTGCTGTTCACGACCAACGACAGCGCCTACGCCGCCGCGATCGACCTTGCCGACGCCGGTGTCGAGATCGCGGCCGTCGTCGACGCGCGACCCGAGGCGCCGGCCGGGTGGGCCGCCGAGTGCGCCGAGCGGAGTATCGACGTCCATTGTGGACATTTCGTCGCCGGGACCTCGGGCACGGACCGGGTGTCCGCGGTCGAGATCGCCGCACCCGGTGGTGCTTCTTCGACGCTTTCGTGTGACACGCTATTGGTCTCGGGCGGCTGGAACCCGGCCGTGCACCTGTTCAGCCAGGCGCGCGGAAAGCTGGAGTACGCGCCCGCGCTGGGAGCGTATGTTCCGGCCGAGTCGCTGCCCGCGCTGCGTGTCGCCGGGTCCGCCGCAGGGGTGCTCGACCTGGCCGGATGTGTGCGGCAGGGACGCGAGGCGGGAGACGCCGCCCTCACCGCGGCCGGGTTCGGCGTGGCCGCGGACTTCCCGCTGCCGGTGTCCGACGCGCGCCCCGAACAGGTCGCGACCGCGATCCTGTGGAAGGTTCCCGACGGACGGTCCCTTGTGGACGATGACACGCGGTTCGTCGACCTCCAGCGGGACGCGACCGTCACCGACGTCCTCCGCGCGACCGGTGCCGGGCTGCGCTCGCTGGAGCACATCAAGCGGTACACGACCATCGGCACCGCCCACGACCAGGGCAAGACGTCCGGCATGATCGCGGCAGGCATCGTCGCCGACGAACTCGGCACGGACCTCGCCCACGGCAGGCCGACGACGTTCCGCCCGCCCTACACGTCGGTGCCGTTCGCCGCGCTCGCCGGGCGTGATCGCGGGGAGCTGCACGATCCGGTGCGGGTCACGGCGATCCACCCGTGGCATGTCGCGCACGGCGCGAAGTTCGAGGACGTCGGGCAATGGAAACGGCCGTGGTACTACCCGCGTGCCGGGGAAGGCATGCACGAGGCCGTCCTGCGGGAATGCCGCGCGGCTCGTGAAGGCGTGGCCATGATGGACGGTTCCACGCTCGGCAAGATCGACCTCCAGGGCCCGGACGTCGGCACGTTCCTCGACCTGCTCTACACGAACATGATGAGCACCTTGAAGGTCGGCCGGATCCGATACGGCGTGATGTGCGGCGTCGACGGCATGGTGATCGACGACGGCACCGTCATCCGCGTCGCCGAGGATCGCTGGCTGGTCACCACCACGACCGGCAACGCGGCCATGATCCTCGACTGGATGGAGGAATGGCTCCAGACGGAATGGCCGCACCTCACCGTTTTCGCGACCTCGGTGACCGAGCATTGGGTCACCGTGCCGCTGGTCGGGCCGCGATCCCGTGACGTGCTGGCCGCCGTGGCGCCGGATCTCGACGTCAGCAACGACGCCTTCGGGTTCATGACCTGGCATGACGCCGAGGTAGCCGGGATTCCGGCCCGCGTGTGCCGGATCAGCTTCTCCGGTGAGCTGGCGTACGAGATCAACGTCAAGTCGTGGTACGGCGTCGCGCTGTGGGAGGCGCTGATGTCGGCGGGGGAGCCGTACGGGATCACGCCGTACGGCACCGAGACGATGCACGTCCTGCGTGCGGAGAAGGGCTACCCGATCATCGGGCAGGACACCGACGCGACGCTGACCCCGCAGGATCTCGGCATGTCCTGGGCGGTGTCGAAGAAGAAGGCCGACTTCATCGGGAAGCGGTCGTTCGCCCGCGCCGAGAACCAGCGTCCCGACCGGAAACAGCTCGTCGGCCTGCTGCCTGCCGATCCGTCCGTGCTGCTGCCGGAAGGCGGGCAGGTGATCGAATCCGACCACCTGCCGGAGCCGCCGGTGCGCATGCTCGGCCACGTGACGTCGAGCTACCGCAGCGCCGCGCTGGGACGGACCTTCGCGCTGGCCGTGGTGCGGTCCGGACGCGAGCGGATCGGTTCGACGCTGTACGTGCCGGTGGGTGACGGGGTGGTCCCGGTGACGGTCACCGATTCCGTGCTGTACGACAAGGAAGGGGCCCGTCGTGACGGTTGAGACCCTGCGGCGTTCGCCGCTCGCCGAGCAGGCCACGCGGTTCGCTTCGCTCTCGCCCGCGTTGCGGGTCGCGGAGGAGCCGTTCCTGACACAGCTGACCGTGCGCGTTCGCGATGACGCCGCGATCGCGCGGCTGGGCGCGGCGCTGGGCGTCGCACTGCCCGTCACGCCATGCACGTTCACCCGCGGGCCGGGAGCGGTGGAGATCTGCTGGCTGGGGCCGGACGAATATCTCGTGCTCGGTACGCGTCCGGAGCTGGAAGACGTGGTGCGCTCGGCGCTGGGCGACGCACCGGGCGCGGTGGCCGACGTGTCGGGACAGCGGACGCTGGTCACGCTGTCCGGGCCGCGGGTCCGGGACGTGCTCGCGCACGGCTGCTCGGTGGATCTGCATCCGAACGTCGCGGTGACCGGGACCTGCGTGCAGACGCTGCTCGCGCGGACCGGCATCGTCCTGCTGGTGCGTGACGCCGCGCGCGACGAGTTCGCCGTGCTGGTCCGCTCGTCGTTCGCGGCCTACTTCGGTGCGTGGCTGATCGACGCCGCGATCGAATACGTCCCCTTCTCCGGCGATCAGGAGTGAATTCCCGTGGCACAATCCTTCACCCTGACCCTCAAGTGCCCCGAGCGATCCGGCATCGTGCACGCGGTGACGGCGTTCCTCGTCGGCCGGGGCTGCGACATCGTCGAGCATCAGCAGTTCGATGACGACGTGCGGGGCTTCTTGTTCCTCCGCACCTCCTTCACCTGCCCCGGCGACGGAACCGACGAGACCACAGTGGACGGTCTCGCTCAGGATTTCGGCCCGGTGGCACGGGAATTCGCGATGGAGTTCGAGTTCTCCGACGGACGCCCGGACCGGATCCTGGTGATGGTCTCGAAGTTCGGGCACTGCCTCAACGACCTGTTGTTCCGCTGGCGGGCGGGCAGCCTCGGCGCGGACATCGCGCTGGTGGTGTCCAACCACGAGGACCTGCGGCCGATGGCGGAGGCCGCCGGGCTCCCCTTCGTACACGTGCCGGTCACGCCGGAAACCAAACCCGAGGCGGAGCGGCGGCTGCTCGAACTGGTCGACGAGTACCAGGTCGACCTCGTCGTGCTCGCGCGGTACATGCAGGTGCTGTCCAACGACCTGTGCCTCAAGCTCCAGGGCCGGGCGATCAACATCCACCATTCGTTCCTGCCCGGCTTCAAGGGCGCCAAGCCCTATCACCAGGCGTACGACCGCGGCGTCAAATACGTCGGCGCGACCGCCCACTACGTCACGCCCGACCTCGACGAGGGCCCGATCATCGAGCAGGAGGTCCAGCGCGTCGACCACAGCTACGGTCCTCGCGCGCTGGTGACCGTGGGCCGCGACGCGGAGGCGCTGGCGTTGTCCCGCGCGGTCCGCTGGCACTGCGAACGCCGAGTCCTGCTCAACGGCAACAGCACCGTCGTCTTCCGCTGA
This sequence comes from Amycolatopsis sp. NPDC059021, assembly GCF_042739895.1. Taxonomy (NCBI): domain Bacteria; kingdom Bacillati; phylum Actinomycetota; class Actinomycetes; order Pseudonocardiales; family Pseudonocardiaceae; genus Amycolatopsis; species Amycolatopsis sp. NPDC059021. The sequence continues at coordinate 54,763 of NZ_JBHYIQ010000012.1, read as the reverse complement.
CCCATCCCCGAACTCCGACCCAGGAGGATTCCCATGACCGCATCGCCTCGTGTCGTGATCATCGGCGCCGGGATCGTGGGCGCCAACCTCGCCGACGAGCTGACCAGCCGGGGGTGGGCCGACGTCACGGTGCTCGATCAGGGCCCCCTCCCGCTGACCGGCGGCTCGACCTCGCACGCGCCGGGGCTGGTGTTCCAGACCAACGCGTCCAAGACGATGACGGAGTTCGCGCGGTACACCGTCGAGAAGTTCTCCACGCTGGAAGTCGACGGGCTGCCGTGCTTCAACCCCGTCGGCGGGATGGAGGTGGCGACGACGCCAGCGCGCTGGGAAGACCTCAAGCGCAAGCACGGCTGGGCGACGTCGTGGGGCATCGGGTCCCGGCTCATCGACCCGGACGAATGCCTCCGCCGCTATCCGCTGCTGGACGTCGGCAAGGTGTTCGGCGCGCTGTACGTGCCGACCGACGGGCTGGCGAAGGCCGGCCGCGCGGTCGTCGCCCTGACCCGCCGGGCCGAGGAGCGAGGCGCCCGCTTCGTCGGCTCCACCCGGGTCACCGGCGTGCTCCAGAGCGGCGGCCGGGTGACTGGGGTCGAGACCGACGCCGGCGTGTTCGACGCCGACATCGTGGTGTCCTGCGCCGGGTTCTGGGGCCGCCGGATCGGCGCGATGGCCGGGATGGAGGTGCCGCTGCTGCCGCTGGCGCATCAGTACGCCAAGACCGGGCAGGTGGCCGAGCTCGTCGGGCGCAACACCGAGATCTCCGAGGCGAGCCTGCCGATCCTGCGGCACCAGGACCAGGATCTCTACTTCCGCGAGCACAACGACCGCCTCGGGATCGGGTCCTACGCGCACCGGCCGATGCCGGTCGCACTGTCCGATGTGGACGAAGGCGGCGAGATCGGCGAGCACGCGATGCCGTCCATGCTCCCGTTCACCGATGAGGATTTCGCGCCGTCGTGGGAAGAGAGCAAACTTCTGCTGCCCGCGCTGCGGCAGACCAAGGTGGAGGAGGGCTTCAACGGTATCTTCTCCTTCACCCCCGACGGCCAGTCGCTCGTGGGCGAATCGGCGGACGTGCGCGGGTTCTGGGTGGCCGAGGCCGTCTGGGTGACACATTCGGCGGGCATCGCGAAGGCCGTCGCCGAGCAGCTGGTGCACGGGCGGTCGGAGACCGACCTGCACGAGGTCGACGTCAACCGCTTCGAGGAGGTCCAGCTCTCGCAGGAGTACGTCGACGAGACCTCGCAGCAGAACTTCGTCGAGATCTACGACGTCCTGCATCCCTTGCAGCCCAAGCTTTCCCCTCGCGATCTGCGGGTCACGCCGTTCCACGCGCGGCAGCGTGCGCTCGGCGCGTTCTTCCTGGAGGCGGCGGGCTGGGAACGGCCGCACTGGTACGAGGCGAACGCGCCGCTGGTCAAGGAGATGCCGCACGACTGGCTGCCCCCGGCCCGCGACGCCTGGTCGGCGCAGTTCCATTCGCCGATCGCGGCCGCGGAGGCGTGGCGCACCCGCACCGCCGTCGCGCTCTACGACATGACGCCGCTCAAACGCGTCGAGGTGAGCGGGCCGGGCGCGCTCGCCTTCCTCGAACGGCTCACCACCAACAAGCTCACCAAGTCGGTCGGCTCGGTCACCTACACGCTCATGCTCGACGACGCGGGCGGCGTCCGCAGCGACGTCACCGTGGCCCGGCTCGAGCGCGACGTCTTCCAGGTCGGCATCAACGGCAACCTCGACGTCGACCACTTCCGCAAGAACCTGCCGGACGACGGGAGCGTCCGGGTCCGCGACATCACCGGCGGGACCTGCTGCCTCGGCGTCTGGGGCCCGGCGGCGCGGGACCTGGTCCAGCCGCTGAGCCGCGAGGACTTCTCGCACGAGGGCCTCAAGTACTTCCGCGCCCGGCACGCACGGATCGCCGGAGTCCCGGTGACCGCGATGCGACTGTCCTATGTGGGCGAACTCGGCTGGGAGATCTACACCAGCGCCGACAACGGGCTCCGCCTGTGGGACGCGCTGTGGGCCGCCGGTCAGGATCTCGGGGTCATCGCCGCGGGCCGTGCCGCGTTCAACAGCCTGCGGCTGGAGAAGGGCTATCGCCTGTGGGGCACGGACATGACCATCGAGCACGATCCGTACGAGGCCGGGGTCGGCTTCGCGGTCCGCCCCGCCAAGGGTGAGTTCCTCGGCAGGGAAGCCATCGACGGCCGGAGCGAGGAGACCGCGACGCGCCGGCTGCGCTGCCTCACCATCGACGACGGTCGTTCGGTGGTGCTCGGCAAGGAACCGGTGTTCGTGGACGGACGACCCGCGGGCTACGTCACCAGTGCCGCCTACGGCTTCACGATCCGCAAGCCGATAGCCTACGCGTGGCTGCCCGCGACGGCCGAGGTCGGCACGCCGGTGGAGATCGAGTACTTCGGCCGCCGGATCGCGGCGACGGTCGCCGCCGAACCGCTGTTCGACCCCGGGATGGAGCGTATCCGCCGCTGACCGCGACCGTACGACCCCGGAGGACGAGGCCCGATGCGTGATCAGATCCTGAGCGAGTTCCTGGACCGGCTGGCGGCCCGGGTCCCGGCCCCGGGCGGGGGCGCGACGGCGGCCCTGCACGTCGCGCAGGCCGCCGCGCTGGTCGGCATGGTCGCCCGGTACAGCGACGGCCCGAAGTACGACGGGGACCGCGAGGTGATCGACGCCGTCGTCGCCGAGTCCGACGAGCTGCGGCAGCGGGCGCTGCGACTGGCCGAAAAGGACGCGTCGGCGTTCACCGCGGTCACCGCGGCGTACGGGTTGCCCAAGGGCACCGATGACGAGAAGAAGGCCAGGTCGCACGCCATCGCGGACGCGCTGCTCGGCGCGTGCCTGCCACCGGCCGAGGTCGTCGGCGCGGCCGCGGCGGTGGTGACGCTGGCCGAGCGGCTGCTGCCGGTCGGCAACCGCAACGTCGTCACCGACATCGCGGCGGCCGCCGAGGCGGCACGGGCCGGGGCCACCACCGCGCGGGTCAACATCGAGGTCAACCTCGCCGGCGTCCGCGACGAACAGGCCCGCGCCGAGCTGGTCGCCACCAAGGACGGCGTCGACGGGATCTGCGAACGGGCGGACAGGGTCACCGCCGAGGTGCGGGCGGGGCTGAGCGCGTGACCGCGATTTCGTTGTCCGGCAAGGAACTCGCCGCGTCGATCCGGGCCAGGGTCAAGGAGACCGCGGACGCGCTCACCGCCGCCGGGACACCGCCGAAGCTCGCGGTCGTGGTGGCCACCGACGACGGCTCCAGCCTCTGGTACGTCCGTTCGATCGCGAAGGCCGCCGCGAAGTCCGGGATCGAATGCGACGTCGTCGACCTCGGCGCGGACACCACGGCCGAGGAGATCCGGCGCACGCTCGGGACGCTGAGCGCCGACGACACGGTCCACGGCATCATCCTCCAGACACCGCTGCCCGAAGGGGCAACGGCGGCTGACCTCGCGGGCACGATCGACCCGGCGAAGGACGTCGACGGGGCCAATCCGGCGAGTCTCGGCAGGCTCGCCGCGCGGCTCCCCGCGTTCGCGCCCGCCACCGCCGAGGCGGTCATGGCGCTGCTCGACCACCACGACGTCCCGTTGGCCGGACGGCACGCCGTCGTGATCGGACGGTCCACTGTGGTCGGTGTGCCCGCGGCCCAGCTGCTGCTCGCGCGCGATGCCACCGTCAGTGTCTGTCATTCCCGCACGGCCGACCTGCCGGGCATGACCCGCCAGGCCGACGTGCTGGTCGTGGCGGTGGGCCGGGCCGGGATGGTCACCGCCGGGCACGTCGCCCCCGGCACCGTCGTGATCGACGTCGGCACCAACCCGGCCGAGGACGGTGGCCTGGCGGGCGATGTCGCCGCGGAGGTGTCCGAAGTGGCCGGCGCGCTGACCCCGGTGCCCGGCGGTGTCGGGCCGGTCACCACAGCGCTACTCCTCGGGCACACAGTGGACGCCGCCTCCCTCCTCAGTCAGCGGTGACGAGCCGCGTCAGGTAAAACGGTTTCCTGGCGTGGAAGGAGACCGCGGGGGTTTCACGGGTAGGTGAGGCCGCGATCGGCGGTCCGGCGCAGTGCTGCCGGCCGCATGGGAGACGGGAGAGTGGTCCGTGGGAAAACCGGACGAAGTCGCAGGTGAGCGGCCCGCCGAGGCGGGCAGGGTCACGGTGACCGAGCCGGGGGTGATCCGGCGGGCCATCGGCGCGGCGGCCATCGGCAACGTGACCGAATGGTTCGACTTCGGGGTGTTCGCGTACCTCGAGACGACCATCCGGAAGGTCTTCTTCACCGGCGCCAACGAGACAGTCGGGACAATCGGGACACTGGGGCTGTTCGCGGTCGCATTCCTCGTCCGCCCGTTCGGTGGCATGTTCTTCGGCCCGCTCGGGGACCGGATCGGCCGGACCAAGGTGCTCTCGATCACGGTCATCCTGATGGCCGTCGGCACGTTCGTGATCGCCTTCATCCCCAGCTACGGCGCGATCGGCGCCGTCGCGCCGATGCTGATGCTGGCCGCGCGGCTGCTCCAGGGCTTCTCCACCGGCGGCGAGTACGGCGGCGCGATGACCTTCATCGCCGAGTACGCCCCGGACAAGCGGCGCGGTTTCCTCGGCAGCTGGCTGGAGTTCGGCACGCTGACCGGGTACGCGCTCGGCGCCACCATCGCGACCGTGGTGACCACCGTGCTGCCCGAGGACGAGCTGCTCAGCTGGGGCTGGCGGATCCCGTTCCTGATCTCCGGCCCGCTCGGGCTGATCGGTCTTTACCTGCGGCTCAAGCTGGAGGAGACCCCGGCGTTCAAGGCGCTCGCCGCCGAGTCGCAGGGCCGAGAAGGCAACCAGACGCTGCGGGAGATCCGCACGATCTTCGTCAAGTACTGGCGCCCCATGGTGGTCTGCGGCGGGCTGGTGCTGGTTTTCAACGTCACCAACTACATGCTCACCTCGTACATGCCGACGTACCTGGCGGGGCTGCCGGACCACGGCGGGATCAGCGAGACCACGTCGCAGGTGCTGCAGATCGTCGTGCTGCTGCTGATGATGGTGTTCATCACCTTCGTCGGGCGCCTGTCCGACCGCATCGGCAGGCGGCCGGTGATCTTCGCCGGGTGCGCGTTCATGGTGGTCCTGTCCGTGCCGTCGGTGCTGCTCATGCGGGCGGGCGGGGTCGGGCCCGTCTTCGGCGGGCTGGCGATGATGGGCCTGATGCTGCTGTGCTTCAACAGCACCATGCCTTCGACGCTGCCCGCGTTGTTCCCGACCGAGATCCGCTACGGCGGCCTGTCGATCGCCTTCAACATCTCGGTGTCGCTGTTCGGCGGGACGACGGCGGTGGTGACGGCTTCACTCGTCGCGGTCACCGGCGACCTGAACTGGCCGGGCTACTACCTCATCATCGCCGGGATCATCGGCGCCGTCGCGTGCTTCTTCACCAGGGAGTCCGCGCGCAGGCCGCTGCCGGGCTCGCCGCCCGCGGTGTCGACCGAGGCGGAGGCGCGGGCGCTGCGGGAACACGCGGCCCCGTAACGGGTTCACACGTTCGCGGGCGGGGACCAGGTCAGCCGCGGGTCGGTCTGCACGAAGCTGCCGAGCAGCTGATCGACCTGCGTCAGCACGTCGAGGTCCAGCGAGACCCCGGACGCCTTGGCGTTTTCGGTGACCTGTGCCGGACTGCTCGCGCCGGCGACCACCGACGCGACGGTGTAGTGCTGGAGTGTCCAGGCCAGCGCGAGCTGGGCCATGGTCAGCCCGGCCTCGTCGGCGACCCCGCGCAGCAGGGCGACGCGTTCGAGCAGATCCGGCATCAGCAGTGGCCGGACGGCTTTCTGCGCGTCGCCCGGCACCGCCGCGCGCGATCCCGGTGGGACGTGGCCCGGCCGGTATTTGCCGGTCAGTATTCCCTGCGCCAGTGCGACCGACGCGAACTGGCCGATGCCCTCGCGGGCGCACACCGGCATCACCTGCGCCTCGGCGACCCGCCACAGCATCGAATAGTGCGGCTGGTTGGCGATCAGCGGGACGTCGAACCGCCGCGCGAGCGTGCTGGCCTGCAGCAGCTGGTCGGCCGTCCACTCCGCGGTGCCGACGTACAGGATCTTCCCCTGCCGCACCAGATCCGACAGCGCGAGGAAGGTTTCCTCCAGCGGGGTCCGGTAGTCGAACCGCAGCAGCTGGTAGACGTCGACGTAGTCGGTGCCCAGCCGCCGCAGCGAGCCGTGCAGCGACGTGACCAGGTGCTTGCGGCTCAGCCCGGCGTCGTTGGGGCCGGAGCCCTCCGGCCAGAAGACACCGGTGCACAGGACGAGGTCGTCGCGCCGGGCACCGGCGAGTGCGGTGCCGAGCGCCTCCTCGGCCGCGCCGCTGCCCCAGGCCGCCGCCGTGTGGAACGTCGTGATGCCCGCGTCCAGCGCGGCGGCGACGCGGTCCGCGCTGCCGGAATGGGTGAGCCAGTTGCCGTACGAGATCTCGCTGACGGACAGTCCGCTCGCGCCGAGCCTGCGGTATTCCATGCTCAGCCCTTCCTCGCGGTGGTCTCGATGATGGTGCGGTCGATCCATTCGTCCGGCGCCTGCGCCTTGCGCGCGTAGGTGTCCCGCACCGATTCGTGGGGCAGGATCAGGAACTCCTCCGACGCCAGGCCGCGCACGACCGAGGCGGCGACGTCGTCGGGCTCCAGCAGCGGTGCCGCCGCGGCGATCGCGAGCGCGGCGGGATGGCCGGCGGCGATACCCGGTTCGAGCAGCGCGGTGCGTACCCCGAGCGGGCACAGCGCGCTGACCCGCACGCCGCGCGGCCGGTAGGTGATGGCCAGCCATTCGGCAAGCCCGACGGCGGCGTGCTTGGTCACCGAGTACGGCGCGTCGCCGGGGGTGCCGAGCAGCCCGGCGCCCGACGCGGTGATCAGCAGGTACCCCTCGCCCCTGCCGAGCATCGCGGGCAGCGCGACCTGCGCCGCGTGCACGTGCTGCATGACGTTGATCGCCCACGACCGCGCCCATTGCTCGTCGGCGGCGTGGACCCCGGTGCCGAACGCGGCGCCGGCGTTGGAACAGAACAGGTCGACCGGGCCGAACTCGGCGCGCGCGTCGGCCACCAGCCGCTTCAGGTCCTGTTTGGACGTCGCGTCGGCGTGCCGGGCGATCGCCGTGCCACCCGCCGCGACGATGCCCGCCGCGACCTCCTCGGCGGCGGCGAGATCGAGGTCGGAGACGACCACCCCGGCCGCGCCGTCCGCGGCGAACCGCCGCGCCATGGCCGCGCCGATCCCGTGTGCCGCGCCGGTCAGCACGATGACTCGTCCTGTTACTTCCACGTGCGCTCCAGTGCCATTTTTGTCGTACTTCGGTGACCATTACTTCGATTTGTGACGCCGGTGAGTAAATTGTCGCGGAAAGCTGGGAGGTGCATGATAAAAGTGCTGGTCAGCGGCTTGTTTCGGGTAGGCGATGTATTCGTCGGCGGCGCCGCGACTTTAGCATGGATTCACTTGTTTCCCGAGTTTTCCTGCGGCAGTATTGCACTCCCTACGGCAAGTAGGTTATTTCTTGGGGACCCCCGGTGAAGATCGTCGAATCCTCGAGGTCCTCCCCGGGCGGGAGGTGAACAGGAGGCCTGCCGATGAGTCACGCGACGGCGCGGACGCGGGTGCTCGGCGTGCACCCGCTCGGGCGGCCCGACCCCGGGCTGGCGGCCGCCGTCGCGCGCGGTGGCGGGCTGGGGATCGTCGACCCCGGCGGCACCCCGGCCGCCTGGGAGTCCATTGTGGACGCGGGATTTCCGTTCGGGGTCCGGCTCGGCGCGGGGTGCCCGGTACGGCCCGAGGTGGTGCGGGACAGCGGCGCGGGGCTCGTCCTGCTCGCCGAGGGCGCGCCTTGGCCAGGCGGCGGCGCACCCGTGCTGGCCGAGGTGACCGGCGTCGAGCAGGCCGTCCGCGCGCTCGACGCCGGTGCCTCCGGCCTCGTCGCCCGCGGCAGTGAAGCGGGTGGCTCGGAACTCACGACGTTCGTGCTGCTGCAACGGCTGCTGGAGCGGTTCGGCGACGACGTCCCGGTCTGGGCGTACGGCGGCATCGGCCCGCGCACCGCGGTGGCCGCGGTCGCCGGGGGAGCGGCCGGGGTCGTGCTGGACGCGCTGGGCCTGTTCGCCGAGGCGGACGTCCCGCGCGCGGACAGGAACGAGCTGGCCCGTGCCGACGACGGCCTCGCGGCACTGTTCGCGAACCGGTTCCAGGACGCGGAAAGCGCTGTCCGCTCGGTGGTGCGCTCCCTCGCCGCGCCGCCCGCGGATCCGGCGGACCAGGGTGCCCGGCTGTGCCGCACACTGGGCACCACGCTGCCGGTGGTGCAGGGCCCGATGACCAGGGTGAGTGATCAGCCCGGTTTCGCCGCGGCCGTCGCCGGGCACGGCGGGTTCCCGTTCGTCGCGGTGGCCACCGCCGATGGGGCCAAGACGGCCGAGCTGCTGAGGCGTACCGCCGCCCGGCTCGGCGACCGGCCGTGGGGCGCGGGCATCCTCGGGTTCGTTCCCGAGGCACTGCGTGCCGAACAACTCGGCGCGGTGCGGGCCGCGCGGCCGCGGTGCGTGCTGATCGCGGGCGGGAAACCCCCGCAGGCCAAGACCTTGGAGGCCGACGGCATCGCGACCTTCCTGCACGTGCCCTCGCCGATCCTGCTGCGGCAGTTCCTCGACGCCGGGATCCGCCGGTTCGTGTTCGAAGGCGCCGAATGCGGCGGGCACATCGGGCCACGGTCGAGTTTCGTGCTGTGGGAACAGCAGCTCGACGTGCTGCGCGAGTACGGTGGCGCCGATATCAAGGACGTCGAAGTGCTGTTCGCGGGTGGTGTGCACGACGCGCGTTCGGCCGCGATGGTCGCCGCGATGGCCGAGCCGCTGGCCGCGCGAGGCGCCGGGATCGGGGTGCTGATGGGCACCGCGTACCTGTTCACCGAGGAGGCGGTGACCCACGGCGCCATCACGGGACTGTTCCAGGACCGCATGCTCGGCGCCGACGCCACGGTCACCCTGGAAACCGCGCCCGGTCACCTCACCCGCTGCCTGCCCAGTCCGTACACCGGGGAGTTCGCCGCGCTGAAGGACCAGCTGCGGGCGCGGGGCGTCGCCCCACAGGAGAGCTGGCAGCGGCTGGAGGAGCTGAACACCGGGCGGCTCCGGATCGCGAGCAAGGGGATCCGCCGTGAGGGCGCGGATCTCGTCGCGGTCGGCGAGCAGGTTCAGCTCGCCGAGGGGATGTACATGGCGGGCCAGGTCGCGGTGCTGCGCGGGGAACGCACCGGGATCGCGGCCTTGCACCGCGAGGTCACCGAAGGCGCGGCGGAACTGCTCCGCGCCAAGGGGGCGGTCCCCGCGTCCGGGGAGTCCGTTGTGGACGGTGACATCGCGATCGTCGGCATGGCCTGCGCGTTCCCCGGCGCGCCGGATCTGCCCGCGTTCTGGTCGAACATCCTGCGGGGTACCGACGCCGTGACCGAGGTCCCGGACCAGCGCTGGGACAAGAACGTCTACTTCGGACAGCAGGCCGACGGCCAGTCCGCGTCGAAGTGGGGTGGCTTCCTGCCTCCGCTGGACTTCGACCCGCTTGCCTACGGCATCCCGCCGACGTCGATGGGCAGTATCGACCCGGCCCAGCTGGTGTCGCTGGAGATGGCGCGGCGAGCGCTTGTCGACGCGGGTTACGGTGAAGGTGGCTTCGACCGCGAGCACACCAGCGTCATCTTCGGCGCGGAAGCCGGGGGCGACCTGGCGAACGCGGGCGTGCTGCGGGCGTTGCTGCCGAGCTACCTGGAGGACGTCCCCGAAGAGCTGCTCGCCCAGCTGCCCGAGCTGACCGAGGACTCTTTCCCCGGCACGCTCGCCAACGTCATCTCCGGCCGGATCGCCAACCGGCTCGACGTCGGCGGCGCGAACTACACCGTCGACGCGGCGTGCGGTTCCTCGCTGGCCGCGCTGGACCTCGCGGTGAAGGAGCTGCGGGCGGGCACCAGTGCGATGGTGCTGTGCGGCGCGGTCGATCTGCACAACGGCATCAACGACTACCTCATGTTCACCTCCGCGGGCGCGTTGTCGCCGACCGGGCGCTGCCGTCCGTTCGACGCGGCGGCGGACGGGATCGCGCTCGGCGAGGGTGTCGCCTGTCTCGTGCTCAAGCGCCGGGCCGACGCCGAACGCGACGGTGACCGAATCTACGCCGTGGTCAAGGGGGTCGGCGCGGCGAGCGACGGCAAGGCGCTCGGGCTGACCGCGCCACGTCCGGACGGGCAGCGCCGCGCGCTGGAACGGGCCTATCGCGACGCGGCGGTGTCCCCTGTGGACGTTGCGATGGTGGAGGCGCACGGCACCGGCACGGTCGTCGGCGACGCCACCGAGCTGACCACGCTCACCGAGTTCTTCACCGACGCCGGGGCCGCGCCGGGCAGTTGCGCGCTCGGTTCGGTGAAAAGCCAGATCGGGCACACGAAATGTGCCGCGGGACTGGCCGGGCTGATCAAGGCAGCGCTGGCGCTGTGGCACGAGGTCGTGCCGCCCACGCTGCACCTGAGCAGGCCGAATCCCGCCTGGGACGCGCAGCGCAGTCCCTTCACGTTCTCCACCGCAGCCCGGCCGACGCCAGTGCCGCGCGAACGTCGGTTCGCCGGAGTGAGCGCGTTCGGGTTCGGTGGGACCAACTTCCACGCGGTGCTCGGCGCTCCCGGGGTGCGGCCGGACCGGCGGCACGGGCCGCGTGACTGGGCGGCCGAGCTGTTCCTGATCCGTGGCTCCGATGTGGACAGTGCACGCGGGACACTGCGCGAACTGATGGCGGCCAACGAGGGACGCCCGCTGCGGGAACTGGCGGCGCTCGCCTCGGAGCGCGCCGACGCGGGGACCGAGCCGGTGCGGCTCGCCGTCGTCGCGGGCGATCTCGCCGAACTGCGGGACGCTGCCGAGGGGCGCGGCGGGATCACCGCCGAGAGCGGCGAACCCGGCAAGGTCGCGTTCCTGTTCCCCGGTCAGGGCAGCCAGCGGACCGGGATGCTGGCCGAGCTGTTCGTGCACTTCCCGGAGCTGGCCGAGGTGCTGCGGCTGGCCCCCGACGTCGCGGCGAAGACGTTCCCGCCGCGTGCGTTCGACGAGGAAACCCAGGCGGCGCACGAGGAATCGCTCAAGGACACCCAGGTGGCGCAGCCCGCGCTGGGCCTCGTCGAATCGGCGGTCTGCCGTCTGCTCGCCGACCTCGGGGTCCGGCCGGATCTGCTGGCGGGGCACAGTTACGGCGAACTGGCCGCGCTTTCGGTCGCCGGCGCCTTCGACACCGCGACGCTGGTGGCGCTCAGCCGGGCCAGGGCGCGGTCGATCGCCGGGGTGACCGGGGCCGACCCCGGGGCGATGGCCGCGGTCAAGGCGTCTCGCGACGCTCTCCCGGCTATGCTGATCGGCCCCGATGTCGTGGTGGCCAATCACAACGCGCCGGAGCAGACCGTCCTTTCCGGACCGACACCCGCGGTGGAACGCGCCATCCGGCGGCTGCGCGAACAGGGCGTCGCGGCGAAGCGGATCCCCGTCGCGTGCGCGTTCCACAGCCCGGTGGTGGCCGGGGCCGGCGCGGTGTTCGCCGTCGACCTCGACGCCGCGGAGATCGCGGAACCGGGCCTGCCGGTCTGGTCGAACCGCACCGCACGGCCGTACGCGCCGGACGCGGTGCGTGCCGAGCTGGCCGCGCAGATCGGCGCGCCGGTGCGGTTCGTGGACGTGATCGAGGACATGTATGCCGCGGGGGCGCGGACCTTCGTCGAGGCCGGGCCCGGCCGGGTGCTTTCCCGGCTGGCCGGGGAGATCCTCGGCGATCGGCCGCACACCGTGATCGCCTGCGATCCCGGCGGTCCCGGCCTGCGGGGCTTCCTGACCGCGCTCGCGCGGCTCGCCGTCACCGGGGCCGGCGTGCGCACCGAACGGCTTTTCCGCGGCCGGGTCCGGCTCGGCCCGCCGCCCGCTCGCGGCTGGACGGTGGACGGCCAGCTGGTCCGCGCGCCCGGTGGCGAGGTCCCCGCCCACGGGCTCGTGCCCGCCCGACGAATCCCGAGGACGACCATGAACCAGCCCGTGCCCGGCCGCGACCAGGCCGTCGTCGAATTCCTCCGCACCACCCGCGAACTCGTCGCGGCCCAGCGGGAGGTGATGCTGGGTTACCTCGGGGCGGCGGCCGCGCCTGCCGTGCCCGCCGCGCCGGTGGTGCTGCCGCCCCCGATCGAGATCACCGCTCCCGCCCCGGCGCCGGTTCCCGAGCCCGAACCGGTGGCCGTCGCCGAGGAGGTCGACGTCCTCGCGACGGTGATCGGCGTGATCAGCGAACGCACCGGCTATCCGGCCGAGATGATCGACGGCGATCTGGATCTGGAAGCCGATTTGTCGATCGACTCGATCAAACGCACCGAGATCGCGGGCACGCTGCTGGCGAAGCTCGGCCTGTCCGGGCGGGTCCACGACGACGGCCAGGACCAGCTGAGCCGGGATCGCACCGCCGCCGCGCTGGCCACCCGGCTGGAGAAATGGGTGACCCCGGAGCAGCAGCCGGTCGTGGCCGCGCCACCGGCTGCCGAGGCGCCTGCCGGGAAGGCGCCTGCCCGCTATGTACTCACCAGAATTCCCGCGCCGCTGGGGACGTTCGACACCGCACGGGTGCGGGGCAGGACGGTCGCGGTCGTCGGTGAACCCGGGCAGGACGAACTCGCGGAGTCCGTCCGGTCGGTGTTCGCCGGGGCGGGCGCGGAGGCGGGGGAGCCTGCCGAGGCGGACATCGTGGTGGTGCTGAATCCGCTGGCCGGTGCCGAGGAGCCGGTCGCCCCGCAGGTGTTCGGCCTGCTCAAGGCCGCGCGCGGGGCGGTGGTCGTGGTGGCGGCGGCCGGGGCGGACCACGGCGCCGGACTGCGGGGGCTGATCCGCGCGGCCGCGCGGGAGCGGGACCCCATGACCAGGCTGGTCGAGCTGGAGTCCACTGTGGACGTCGGGAAGGTGGTACTGGAGGAGGCGCTCGCCGACGGTCCCGCGGTGGTCCGGTACGACGCCGGGGGCCGCGCGACGATCGAACCCACGGCCGCCGACCTCGGCTCGATCGCCTACGCGGGCGCGGGCCCCGACGGCGGCGAGACCCGGGCACTCGGCCTCGGCGCGGACTCCGTGGTGCTGCTGATCGGGGGCGCGCGCGGGATCACCGCGCGGGCGGCGGTCGCGCTGGCGGCGAGCGGATGCCGGATCGAACTGGCCGGGCGCACGCCGTGGCCCGCCGAGCCCGAGGACGAGAAACTGCCGGGGGACGCGCAGGCCGTGCGTGCCGCGCTCGCCGCGCGGGGTGGTTCCGTCGCCGAGATCGAGCGCCGGGTCCGGACAGTGGTCGCCCAGCGGGAGATCGCCAGGACTCTCGACGAGATCCACGCCGCCGGGGGTAGCGGGGCCTACCGCACGCTGGACGTGCGCGACGGCGCCGCCGTCCGGCAGGTCGTGAAGGATCTGCACACCCGCTACGGAAGCATCGACGGTGTCGTCCACGCGGCCGGGGTGATCGACGACAAGCTCATGGCGGACAAGGACGAACAGTCGTTCCGCACGGTCTACGGGACCAAAGTGGACGGTGCGAGGGCGCTGCTGGACGCGCTGGAGCAGTCCGGGGTGCGGCCCGGGTTCGTCACCTTCTTCGGCAGTATCGCCGCGGTGCTCGGCAACCGGGGACAGACCGACTACGCGGCGGCGAACGACGCGCTCGAAACCCTCGGCGAGCACTGGGCGAACCGCACCGGCGGCCGCGCGCTGACCGTCCACTGGGGACCATGGGCCCCGGCGGACGACCACGGCGGCATGGTGTCGTCCGAACTCGCGCGCGAGTACGAGCGCCGCGAGGTCGCGCTGATCGACCCGGCCGAGGGCACCGCGGCGTTGTTGCGTGAGCTGGCCTATGGCTCGCCCGAGGTCCGCTCGGTGCTGTACACGGCGTCACTGTGGTGAGCGCTGTGGGGCGCCAGGAGGCCGTGGCGATCGTCGGGATGGGCGTGTTCCTGCCCGGTTCGTCCACTGTGGACGAATACTGGCACAACATCGTCTCCGGCACGGACGCGGTCACCGAGATCCCGGCACACCGGCGGGACCCGAGCTTCCACGCCGGTGACGGCGGCGCGCCGGACCGCACCTACGGGCGGCGCGGCGGGTTCGTCGCCGACACCCTCGAGTTCGATCCGGCGGCGTGCGGCATCGTGCCGAGTTCGATCGACGGGATGGAACCGGACCAGCTGACCGCGCTGGCGGTGGCGGTCGCCGCCGTCGACGACGCCGGTGGCCTGGCGAAGCTCGGCGATCCCGAACGAGCCGGGGTGATCCTCGGCCGCGGCGGCTACCTTTCGCCGGGGCTGCTGCGTTTCGAGCAGCGGGTCCGGTCGGTCCGGCAGATCACCCACACCGTCGGCGAGCTGCTGCCCTCGGCGCGGCCGGAGGTCCTCGACCGGCTGCGGACCGCCTTGCTCGAACCGCTCGGCGAGTTCCGGCCCGACACGGCGATCGGGCTGGTGCCGAACCTGGCCGCCTCGCGGGTGGCGAACCGGCTCGACCTCGGTGGCCCGGCGTACACAGTGGACGCCGCGTGCGCGTCCTCGCTGGTGGCGGTGGACCAGGCGATCGGGGAACTCGCGCGGCGCCGCTGCGACGTCGTGCTGGCGGGCGGGGTGCACCACTGCCACGACGACACGTTGTGGTCGATGTTCACGCAGCTCGGCGCGCTGTCGCCGAGCCAGCGGATCAGCCCCCTTTCCCGTACCGCCGACGGCCTTCTGATCGGCGAGGGCACCGCGGTCGTGGTGCTCAAGCGGCTCGACGACGCGCGGCGTGACGGCGACCGGGTCTACGCGGTCGTGCGCGGCTCGGGGACGTCGAGCGATGGAAAGGGTGCGAGCCTGCTCAGCCCCGCCGTCACCGGTCAGACGCTGGCGTTGCGCCGCGCGTGGGCGTCGGCCGGGCTCGATCCGGCGGCGCCGGGCGCGCTCGGACTGCTGGAGGCACACGGGACGGCGACGCCGACCGGGGACGCGGCCGAGCTGGCCACGGTCGCCGAGGTGTTCGGCCCGCCCGCCGGGCCACGCGGGGTGATCGGCTCGGTCAAGTCGATGATCGGGCACACCCTGCCCACCGCGGGCGTCGCGGGCCTGGTCAAGGCCGCGCTCGCGCTGCGCCACGCCACCCTGCCGCCCACGCTGCACTGCGCGGATCCCCACCCGCTGCTGGAAAAGACCCGGTTCCGCGCCTTGTCCGAGGCGCAGCCGTGGGACGGCGGCGGCGTGCCCCGCCGGGCCGCGGTCAACGCGTTCGGCTTCGGCGGTGTCAACGCGCACGTCGTGCTGGAGGAGGGTGATCCCGCTCCGGCACGGCGTCGTCGCACCCGGGTCGGTGGCGAACCCGAGCGGGTGCTGCGGCTCGCGGCGTCCACTCCGGACGCGTTGCGGGAGCTGCTCGATCGCCCGGAACAGTCCGATGTGGAGGGTGCGGGCCCGTGCCGGATCGGCATCGTCGGCCCGGACGAGAAGCGGCTCGCGGTGGCCCGCCGGGTACTGGCGAAGGTCGCCGCCGAGGGTAAGTCCTGGCACGGCCCCAACGACATCTGGTGCTCGGTCGACCCGCTTTTGCGTCGGCCCGGGGCGAAGACGGCGTTCGTCTATCCGGGGCTCGAAGCCGACGCGGAACCGCACTGCGCCGACGTCGCCCGGCACTTCGGGCTCGAACGTCCGGAGTGGTCGACGGCGAGCGTGCTCGACCGCGCGTCGAGCGTGTCCCAGGTCGGGCTGATGCTCGACGCCGCGTTGCGGCGGATCGCCGTCACGCCGGACGCGGTGGCCGGGCACAGTGTCGGCGAATGGACGGCGATGCAGGCCGCCGGGATGTACCCCGCACAGTCCACATCGGACCTTATGGCGCAGTACTGGCCGCAGGGTTTCACCTTGCCGGAGGCGGATTTCCTGGTGCTGGGCTGTTCGGCGGAGCGCGCGGCCGAACTGATCGCCGGTGAACCGGAACTGATGATCTCGCACGAGAACGCGCCCCGGCAGACCATCGTGTGCGGCGACCCCGCGGCCGCGTCCCGGCTCGCCCGGCTGTGCGCCGGACGCGGAATCGTCGCGAGGACGCTCCCGTTCCGCTCCGGTTTCCACACCCCGCTGCTGCGTTCGCGGCTCGGCCCGTTCACCCGGCTCGTGGCGGAACTGGAGCTGAGCGCGCCGAGGATCCCGGTGTGGTCGGCGACCACCGCCCGGCCGTATCCGGCGTCGGCGGTCGAGGTTCGGGAGCTGTATCTGGCGCACCTGGTGCGCAAGGTCCGGTTCCGCGAACTGGTCGACGCGCTGTATGACGACGGCGTCCGCGTGTTCGTGCAGGCCGGCGCCGGGCAGGTCGGCTCGTTCGTGGCGGACACGCTGGGGGAGCGGCCGCATCTGGTCGTCGCGGCGGCGTCGGGTTCGCGTTCCGGGCTCGGCCAGCTGCGCCGCGTCGCGACCGCGGTGTGGGCGGAGGGCGGGCAGCCGCGGTTCGCCGCGCTGGAGCCCCGGCGGATCCGGCTCGACACGGCCGGTGCGCTGCTTTCGGTCGCCGAAGAAGCCAAGGGGATGCTGGAAGGCAGCGAGGCGCTGCCGGAGATTCCCGACGGCGTCCCGGACGCGATCGTCGCCGAGTTCACCGCGCTGCTCGCCGAGACCCGGCGAACCGCGGCAAGCGTCGTCAGCGCCGCGGCCAGGCGGGATCCCGAACACGCGGCGTCCACTGTGGACGTTTCGCTCGCCGCGATGCCGTATCTGGCCGACCATCGGTTCTTCCGGCAGCGGGAGGGCTGGCCGGACGAGGCGGACTTCCGGCCGGTCGTCCCCGCGACGACACTGGTCGACCTCGCCTGCCGGACGGCGGAACGGACGTGGCCGGGAACGGTGGCGACCGGAGTGGACAACGCGGCGTTCTCGCGCTGGCTGATCGCCGCGCCCGCCCAGCGCGTCCCGCTCTCGATGACCCGCGAGGGCGATCGGGTGCACGTCGAGATCGGGCCCTACGCCACGCTGAACGTCCACTTGGGACAGCGATATCCGGCGGCCCCGCTGCCTTTCCCGGTGCCGGGATCGGAAACCGCGCCCCCGTTGACCGCGGCCGAGGTCTACACCCGGCGGGAGATGTTCCACGGCCCGGCGTACCAGGGGCTGGTGCGGCTGAGCGGGATCGGCGAGCAGCACATCCGTGGCGAGCTCGTCGTGCCGCCCGCCCCTGGTGCGCTGCTGGACAACGTCGGCCAGCTGCTCGGCTGCTGGCTGATGAGCACCTGCCCCGACGGGCTGCTCGCGTTCCCCACCTCGATGGGCCGGATCACCTGGTACGGCCCCGAACCCGGGCCGGGGACGCGGCTGGGCTGCCTGGTCCGCGTCCGGCAGCCGCGGCCGGACGTGCTGGAGATGGACGCCGAACTCGTCCGCGACGGGAAGGTCCTCGCGAGGATCGAGCAGTGGCGCGACATCCGTTTCCCCTGTGACCGAGCCGCCCACCGCGTCTACGCCTTCCCCGACCGGCACCGGCTTTCCGAGACGCACGAGGGATCCTGGACGCTGGTCACCGACCGCTGGCCGAGCGTCGCGGCGCGCGACATCTACGCGGGGGTGTACCTCGGCGCGGGTGAACGGGCCGAGTACGCGGCCTGTGCGCCCCGGCGGCAACGAGGCTGGTTGCTGGAGCGGGTCGCGATCAAGGACGCCGTCCGCGCGCGGCTCGCCGCCGACGGCGTGGACGCGGTGTATCCGGCCGAAATCCGCGTGCACCCCGACGCGACCGGTGTTTCGGGGCTGTACGGCAGGAAACTGCCGGACCTCGCCGTCGCGGTCGCGCAGACCGGCGATCTCGCGGTCGCCCTCGTCCGCGACCGCGGCGACCCGGTGCCGCCCCGCATCGCCGTCCGGTCGGAGGAGGACGCGAGCGGGCTGGCCGACGAGATCGGGGCCGGCATGGAGTCGGCCGGGATACCGGGCCACGTCGTGGCCTGGAACCGTTGTGGGACAAACAGGAGCACGACATGACGATCGAACAGCAGTTGCCGGCTTCCGTCTTCGCCACCGTCGCCGAGTTGCTGGGCGAGCTGGTCGGCGACACCGAGGTGCTGGGCATCGAGATCACACCGGAGACCACGTTCCACGAGGACCTCCAGCTGGAGAGCATCGACCTGGTGACCTTCGCGAGCATCCTCGCCGAGCACTACGGCGAGGACGTCAACCTCGCGGAGTTCCTGGCGGAGAAGGATCTCGACGACGTGATCGGACTGCGGGTCGGCGACATCGCGGACTACGTCGCCGACCGGCTCGCCAGGCGAGGGTGACCCGATGCCGACGATGACCGTCAACGGGCTGCGGACGAACGTGCAGCTCGTGCCCGCCGGGGGCACCGAGACCGTGGTGTTCCTGCACGGGATGGGCACCGACAGCCTGGCGAGTTTCTACCTCACGCTGGCGCCGCCGATCGCCGCCGCCGGCATCGACGTGATCAGCTACGACCTGCGCGGCCACGGTAAGACGGAGCGTCCCGAAAGCGGGTACACCATCGCCGACTTCGTGGCCGACCTGGACGACCTGCTGCGCCAGGTCGCGCCCGAGCGGCCGGTACACTTGGTCGGGAACAGCTTCGGGGGCACGCTCGCCTACAGCTACGCGGCCGCGAATCCGGAGCGGGTGCGCAGCATCGTGTGCATCGAGTCGGAGCCCGCGACCGCGCTGTGGGCGGACAAGATGACCCAGATCCTCGAACACACCGTGCGGTTCCTGCAGGTCGAGGAGAGCTTCGCCTGGATCGAGGCGAACTACAGCGCCCACCACCGGCGGCTCGCGCGGATGGCGGCGGAGCGGATCATGTCGACCACGATGGCCGAGGAGGTCCCGCTCGGCCCGCTGCTGACCGCCGAGCAGGTGGCCGCGATCGACTGTCCCGTACTGTCCATTTTGGGCAGTCACGGCTATCAGTCCGACGACCTGGAAGCACTGACCTCGCTGCTGCCGCGCGGCGAGCTGCACGTGTTCGAGGGTCAGGGACACTCCGTGCTGGTCGAGCAGCACCGGGAAGTACGCGAACTGCTGATCAAGTGGATCGACCGGCACGGCGGGGCCGGGGGATGAGCCGGTTCCTGCTGGTCGTCCCGCCGCTCACCGGGCATGTGGCGCCGCTGCGCGCGGTGGCCGGTGAGCTGGCGGGCCGCGGCCACGAGGTCGCCTGGTGCGGTCCGGAACCCGCGACGTCGGAGCTGACCGGGGCGGCCGGGGTGTTCGCCGCCGGTGACGCGGAGCCGTTCGCGGTGGAACGGCGTCCCGAGGGACTGCGGGGCTTCGCGGCGTTGAAGTTCCTGTGGGAGCGATACTTGATCCCGCTCGCCGACGCCATGGTGCCCGGGGTCGCCGAGGCGGTGGTGGACTTCGGCCCGGACGTCGTCGTCGCCGATCAGCAGGCGTTCGCGGGCGCGCTGGTGGCGAGCCGATGCGGGCTGCCGTGGGTGACGTCGGCATCGACGTCCACCGAACTCCTGGACCCGCTCCGCGCGTTGCCCAAGATCGCCGCGTGGATCGACGATCTGCAGGACGGCCTGCGGGCCCGGCACGGCGTCACCTGCGGTGATCTGCGGTTTTCGCCGGAGCTCGTGCTCGCCTTCACCACCTGTGCGCTCGCGGGGCAGGCCACGCCCGGATCGGTGCGGTTCGTCGGCCCGGCGCCGGCACCGGCGCCCGCGGTGGATTTCCCCTGGCACGCGCTCGACGGCCGCCCGCTCGTCCTGGTCACCCTCGGCACGGCCAACGCCGAGGTCGGCCGCCGCTTCCTGGCCGAATGCGTCGACGCGCTGGCCGGGATGCCGGACGTGCAGGGTGTGGTCGTCGACCCGTCCGGTGACCTGATCGGCGACGGGGTGCTGCTGGCCACCCGGATTCCGCAGGCCGAGGTCGTGCGGCAGGCGTCGGCGGTGGTGTGCCACGGCGGCCACAACACGGTGTGCGAGTCGCTCGGCTCGGGTGTCCCGCTGGTGGTCGCGCCGATCCGGGACGATCAGTCGATGCTGGCGCAGCAAGTGGTGGCCGCCGGGGCGGGCGTGCGGCTACGCTTCGACCGCGCGAAGGCACCGGACATCCGGAAGGCGGTCGCGGCTGTGCTGTCCGAACCCCGCTATCCGGCCGGAGCCGCCGCGATCCGGGCTTCGTTCGCCGCCGCCGGGGGCGTCACGGCCGCCGCCGGCCAGCTGGAGTGTGTTGTGCCGAGGAGGTAGCCATGGGCGACGCCGGTCTGGTCACCGTCGCGTGCGAACTCCCGGTCCGCGAGACGATCGACCGGCTCGCCGAGGCCGTCATCGCCGCCGGTCTCATGGTGTTCGCCAGGATCGACCACGCGGGCAACGCCGCGCAGGCCGGACTTTCCCTGCGGCCGACGGAGCTGCTGATCTTCGGGCATCCGCGGGGCGGGACGCCGCTGATGGCCGACCGGCAGACCGCGGGCATCGACCTCCCGGCGAAGGCGCTGGCCTGGGAGGACGCGGACGGCCGGGTATGGCTGACCTACACCGAGGCCGCCTGGCTGGCCGAACGGCACGGTCTCGGGCCGGAGAGCAGGGCCGCCGTCGGGGCCATCGATCTCGGGCTCGCGACGGTGATCGGGCACGCCGCCGCGGGCGGCGATCCTCCGCCGTCGCGATGAGTCCACGAGTAAGACGCACTCCGCGGCGTCGCGAACGCTCCGTTGGGGCGTTGGGCCTGGTACCACTGGTCGGGTTTGCGCCCGCAGAGCCTTTTCGCACGTGACGAGACACGAAAGGCCCCTCAGCGCCGGGGATCGCGTTCGGCTTTCCTGCATCGGTAATCACAGCGGTCCCCTTTCACCGCATGAGTCGCATACTTGGAAGCGTCCACAATGCCGTGAAGGGGCCCTTACCGGCGCTCAGCGCCGGTAAGGAGGCCTTCACGTCCCATCAATCCACAAAGGATAAATAGGGGTAGTGCCCCACTCGTCGGGAGAAGTGCCGCGAGTAATGCTGCGCCTCGCAAGTCGCGCATTCCCCCGGTTCGCCGAATGCTCTCATGGGGCTTCATGCGTGACGATCCACAAAGGACGCGTCCGGCTGCCTTGCCGTTGAGGGCGTCCGGCGTAGCAGCCAACGCCGAGGCGTGATCGCGCGCGGGCTCAGGTTCTGAGGTGGATGGTGTTGCGTCGTGGTGTGCGGGTGGCGTCGAGCCAGGCGGGCGGGATGAATTCGGGGAGTCCGTCGGTGGTGATGCGGACTTCCCATTCGGAGCTGTGGATGAGCTTGTGGTGGACGGAACATAAGAGCACGAGATTGTCCACTTTGGTCTCACCATGATGTGCCCAATACACCACATGATGCGCCGTACAACGGTAAGCGGGCGCATCGCACCCCGGGAACGCGCAGCCGCCATCGCGGCGGATCAATGCCCGTCGGATGGCCGGGGTGGCGAGGCGTTGTGCCCGGCCGACGTCGAGGGGTTCGCTGTGTGAGCCCAAGACCATGGGGATGATCTTGGCGTCGCAGGCGAGTCGTCGTGCTTCGGCGGCGGTGATTTCGCCGAGTAGGTCGAGGGTGGCTTGTCCGATCCCGGATCGCAGCTGTTCCAGGCTGACGGTGACGACGATGTGGGTGGCTTCTCCGGCTTGGGTGGGTAGGTCGGGGTGTTCGGCCCACATCCGTACTAGTTCGGAGAAGGCGCAGCCGCGCCGTTCCCACTGGGTTCGGGTGTCGCGTCCGTCTTCTTCGGTGGCGGGACGGGGTTTCGCGAGTGGATCCAGCATCGCTTGCAGGCGTGCGGAGGTCTCGTCATCCACGCGGGCTTTGATCTGATGTCCGCCATCGCGGTGTGGGGCGATGGAGAACTCGGGTTGGAAGGGTTTCGGGTCCCGGGTTTTGGGCTCTTTCCCGTCGGGGTCGAGCTGGCTCAACAGGCGTCGCCCGGCGGCGCGGATCTCCCGGGGTCCGGCGGCGCGGGCGAGTTCGGCGAGGATTTTCTCTGCCTGCTCCCGATCTTCCGCTGACACGGTCTTGGGGAGTTTGTCGAGCACGCGGAGGATTTCGTCGATCTGGGCGGCGCCGACCGCGCCCTCGGCAGCGGCCTGCGCGGTCGCGGGCGCAGTAGGTGGCTGCTCGCCGGAAGTCAGGTCGCGGGTGCCGTTCAACGCCAACGCTCGCGCCGCCCGTGCCTTCGCTTCGGCGTAGGGAATGTTCAACGTCTCTTGCAGTAGCCGCACAAGACTTCCGTAGCCGGTGGTGTCGCGTATCCCGCGGCGTTCGAGTTCGGCCATGACCTCGCCCTGTACCGCGGCCTCACGACGCTGCACACACTCGGACTCCAGGAGCCTGTCCAGCAGGCAGCCCACATCCTCGCGCCACCACTCGGTGCGCGATTCCTGGGTGCTGCCGCTGGTACTCACAGCATCGACTTTACCCCGATTCTCGAACATATGTTCTACACGATCGAGTGAAGCTGTAGGTCGGGCTTGTCATCTTGCAGGACATGGGTGACGGTTCTGCATCAGGAGATCGGTGACAGTTCGGGCGGGGTTGGTGGTGACACTTTTGCCGTGAGGCTCGGGCTGTGGCTGTCAGTGAACCCATCGATGCTCGTGTCCGCCTCGCGATCTCGCAGTGGCCTGAGGACGCGCCCCGCAGGGCGGTCTCGACGTTCTGCGCCGAGCACGGCATCTCCCGCAAGTCGTTCTACGAGCTGCGCAAGCGCGCGAAGGCCGACGGGCCCGCCGCGGTGCTCGAGCCCCGGACCCGGCGCCCGAGGTCGAGCCCCTCGAAGCTGAGCGACGAGATCAAGCAGCAGGCCGTGGCGGTGCGTGCCGCGCTGGAGGCTTCCGGCCTGGACCACGGACCCATCAGCGTGCACGAGAAGATGCGCGATGGGCCTGGACCAGGTCCCCTCCACGGCGTCGCTGGCGCGCATCTTCCGCGAGGCCGGCGTCGCTCGCCGCGAGCCGAAGAAGAAACCGCGCTCGGCATGGCGGCGAATCGTCTACCCTGCCCCGAACGTGTGCTGGCAACTGGACGCCACCGAGTACGTCCTGACCGGCGGGCGGCGCAGGAACTGCCCTTTCCCGGCGGCGATTTCGACGCGTGTGTCTCGCATCTGGCGTTCATGCTGATGCCCGACATCGACCGGGTAGCCACGGAGCTGGCGCGAGTCCTGGTCCCCGGCGGGCGGCTGGCCTTGGTGCTCGACAACGCCCCAGCCGACCAGCAGATGCCACAGCTGGGCGACCGGCGCACCCGGGACCGCGAAGGCATCGACGAGATTCTCATCCCGGCCGGATTCGCGCCGGTCGAATGGACCACCAAGACGCTCGACCTGGGCGGCAGCGCCGAGCAGGTGTGGGCGTCCGTCTCGGCGATCTACAACTTCCTGCCGCTGGACCCCGCAGTCGTGAAATCGCTCAAAAGGAGTTTCTGGGGTTCCCCCAGCTCGCCGGACAGGGGGTGGCGTTGCCTCCGTTCTCCGGACCGGCGGCAGAGCCACCCGCGGCGACGATTGGTGACAAGTGCGGGTGGGGGCCGTTCTCTGCCTTGCCCTTGTGGCATAAGCGAAACCGAGCAGCCAGAGCGATGGGGCGTTCAAGGGACGGGAGTGTCACCACGACCGCGGCGATCGCAAAAGTGTTTCCGCGGAACAGCTTCGCGCTCCCGGCGCACCTTGCCGTGATCCGTCACAGTCCCAGGACGCGGTGTGATCACGTCGGCCACGAGTGTGCCGGGCGGCGAGTAGACTCACCGGGTGATCACGAAGTGCCCGCACGCCTGGTTGCGGCCCGAGACGGAACTGGCCTGCCTCGACGACGCCGAGGTCGTGGTCCGCTGCGAGCAGGACCCGGCAGTGTCGGTGTCCTTCGGGGAACGTCACGCGGCGGTGCACCCGTTGGACCGTCGTATGTTCTTCGTCGTCCGGGCTCAGGCGCCGGGGCTGGACGCCCGGCTGGAGAGCGTCACCAACTTCGTGATGGGCCGGGGTCTTGCGCGCTTCGTGGACGAACTGGACTTTCGTGGCTGGGAGGGCGAACAGCGGTGGGTCAACGCCGACCGTGACCTGAAGGTCGGTGCTGTCTACGGTTCTCGTGGGCACATCGCGCTGACGTGGACGCTGAAGCCGTGGCGTTCGGTTTACGGTGACTGGGAGGTCGCCGTCACCACGTGGCTGGAGGCCGGTGCGGCCAAGGACGAACTGGCCGCGCGGCTGCACGATTTCCTGACCGCGGACGGCTTTCCGGTCGACTATCACGAGAGTGCCAACGAGTTCCACTGACGTTACGGCAGCACCGCGCCGCGTGACGAGCGGAACGTGCGGGCCGCGACCCAGCCGCCCGCCACCGCGGCGACCGCTCCGATGCCCAGCGCGATCGGGATCGACCAGCCCGAGGGCCTGCCCAGTGCGAGCGCCCGGGCCGCGTCGATGGCGTAGGTGAGCGGGTTGACCGCGGAGATCACCCGCAGCCAGCCGGGCATGGTGTCGAGCGGCATGTAGGCGCTGGAGGAGAACATCAGCGGGAACATGACCACAAAGGACGCCATCTGCAGCGTCTCCGCCTTGCGCAGCCAGGTCGTGATCGCGACGAACACCCAGCTCAGGCACCAGCCGACGACGAGGGTCAGCACCAGCGCCGCGGTGACGCCGAGTATCCCGCCGGTCGGCCGGAAACCGAGCAGGGCCACGCTCGCGACGACGGTCACCAGCAGCTGGACACCGAGCCGCGCGGAATCGGCGATGGTGCGGGCCACCAGCACGGCCGAAAGGCTGATGGGCAGGCACCGCAGACGCCCGGTGAAACCGCTGTAGATCTCCGCGAGCAGGCCGGCGCCCGAACTCATCGCCGTGGTCATCGCGATGTTCACCAGGGTGGCCGGGACGAGGAAGTTCACATAGCCCTGGTAGGCCGCGACGCCGGGAAGCGTGCTGACACCGCTGAAAACCTGGCTGAACAGCAAAAGTAGCACGATCGGCTGCAGGAGCCCGAAGAACACCAGCCGCCGGTCGCCGAACGCGGTCCGCAGCGACCGGGCGGCGAGCACCCGGACCTGGGTGCCGAAACCGCTGTCCGGCCAGGCCGCGGGATTCGTCAGCGCGACTCGCGAGGTCGCCCGGTGCCGTGCCTCGGTCATCACGGTACCGCCGGATTCTGGTGCAGGGAAAGGTAGACGTCGTCCAGCGTCGGCTCGGCGACGGTGAGATCCCGCAGCGGCGCGCCGGCCGCGTCGAGGGCTCGGACGAGCACCGGCACGTCGGCCGGGCCTGACAGCGCGACGCCGAGCACCAGGCCGGACGCTGCACTGGTGCAGCGCATGCCCAGTTTGCTCAACGTGGTCAGTGCGCGGCGAGCCGCGAGGTCCGTGCCGAAGGTCAGGGTCGCGGTCCGCTCGCCGAGGCGGGCCTTCAGCTGCGCCGGCCGCCCGGAAATCGTGACGTGGCCCAGGCCCAGCACGACGACGTGGTCGGCGAGCCGGTCGGCTTCTTCGAGGTACTGCGTGGTGAGCACGACAGTGGTGCCTCGCGCGGCCAGCCGCTCGACGGTGCTCCACAGTCCGGCGCGGCTGATCGGGTCGAGCCCGGTGGTCGGCTCGTCCAGGAAGAGGACTTCCGGGTCGCCGACGAGGCCCGCGGCGAGATCGAGGCGCCGCCGCATGCCACCGGAGTACGTCTTCGCCGGGCGGTTCGCCGCGTCTTCCAGGCCGAACGCGGCGAGCAGCTCGGTCGACCGGGCACGGGCCTGGCGCGGGTTCGCACCCAGCAGCCGGGCGACGAGTTCGAGGTTGCCGCGTCCGGACAGGGCGTCGTCCACCGCGGCGAACTGGCCGGTGACCCCGATCCGTTTCCGCACCTGCCGCCCGGCACGCACGACGTCGAAACCGCACACCCGCGCGCTGCCCCCGCTCGGCCGGGTCCGGGTGCTGAGGATGTCGATGAGCGTGGTCTTCCCCGCGCCGTTGTGGCCGAGGACGGCGAGCACCGTGCCGCGCCCGACCCGCAGGGTGACGTCGGCGAGGGCGGTCACTTCCCCGTACTTCTTGGCGAGGCCGGTCACCTCGATGGCAGCCTGCTCCATCGCCGCTCCCTGGTTCGGTTCGGCCGAAAGTACCCAGCGGCCCGGTGTGTCCGCAATGAATTCCCGGCTACTGGCGGCCCGCGTGACAATTCCGGCCCGCGATCCCCGTATGCGGATCACAAAAACCGCGACGGCTTCCGGAGTGACAGTTCCGGCGCACGGGGCACTGACCGGCGTGACAAAAGCTCCCCGGGGTGATTGCCGGGGTGTGGTACCGGAGGTACTTTGGCCGCTGGCGTGTTTCGGCTCCGTCGCCGTGATTATCTCGTTTTCCGGGAGTGACCGATGTGAAGTTCTCGCCGAAGTCGAAAAGACCCTTCCACGCGACGGTGGCCGGTGCCGCGGCCGTGATCGCGGCCACCCTGGGCATCGCTGGGGCGGACCCGGGCCATGCGGCGTCGCTCACGCTGAAGTGCACCTGCCCGTTCCCGTTGATCGGCGAGCAGACCCTCGTGGTGAAGATCGGCACCGGACTGCCCGGTGACGCGGTGGCGGGGAAGACGGCAGGCCCGATCACGTTCGAGGTGGGCGTCGCCGTTCCCGCGGACTCGGCCGCCGGGCTGGCACTGGGCGGCGCCACCACGATCGAGCCGTGCCCCGGCGTGCTCGCTTCGGGTGCGGGAAACCTCCTCGAAGCGAACCAGGCGTAGCAGTGAGTCTCCCGCGGTAGTTCAGGAACAGGCCGCCGCGTGTGCTCCCGGCGCACTCGTGGCGGCCTTTCCGGTGTCCGGGGCGGCGAAATTTGTGATCCAGCACGAGAAAGGAGCATCCCCGGACAGTCAGTCGGATAACAAGAAAAACCCTTTCCCCGGCGAAGTGTCGGTATTCCTTGTTTCCGTGCTGGCCCGCCAGTAACGTGCTCTTCCAGTGGCCGATCGGCCGGGGAATTCGAAGTGAGGAAGCCCGAATGTCAGCGATGATAGGGCGCGTTTCGCGCGCTTTCCTGTTCCCGGCGGTGCTGGGGCTGGTCACGCTGTCGCTGGCTTCCGCGTCCTCCGCCGATCCCGCGCCCGGCGCGGTGGCAGCCGCCCCGCAGGCGCCTGCCGCCGATTTCCGCCTGCCGTTCGGGTTCTACGTCGGGGACGAGCAGCAGCCGACGACGAGTCACGTCGCCAAGCTCGGTTCGGACATCACCTTCCCGCAGGGCCGGTTCGACGGCGCGATCCTCGGCATGTCCGGGCGGGTGCCGATCACCGGGAAGCTGTCGATCCCGGTGACGTCGAGCTACTTCGTGTCGTTCCGGTTCATGCCCGCCACCGGCACGGTCGAGCTGGTCCCGGATGGCGATTCCACCGGCACCGTGCTGATCCTGCCCAGCGACCAGTGCAAGGCGGTCGGGACGAGCCTCTGCGCCGACTCCGAGGTCACGTCGAAGGTGTTCATCAAGCTGTCGAACGTCAAGGTGGACGGCAAGGTCCTCGACGTCGGCCCGAACTGCCGCACCGCGCAGCCCGCGTCCGTGACGATCAAGGCGATCCTGCCGTTGCAGGCGAACAACCCGCCGCCCGCCAAGGTCACCACGACCTTCGCGACACCGCCGTTCGCGGGCTGTGGCGTTCGTGAGGACCTCAGCCCGTTGCTCACCGGCCTCGTTTCGGGGCCCGGCAACACCCTGGTGACGAACCTCAAGCTGCGCTGTATCGGCTCCGGCGGTCCGCCGAACGGTTGTGGTGCCTGACATGACGAGCCCAGCCACCCTGCTTGCCCGCGCACCGGAGAAGGCCGCGAACGCACTCCGCGAATTCGGCCGGATGTGCGCGATGGGCCTCGACGTCATCCTCGCGATGTTCCGGCGCCCGGTGCAGATCCGCGAGTTCATCCAGCAGTTCTGGTTCATCGCCAGCGTCTCGATCACGCCGGCGATCCTGGTCTCGATCCCGTTCGGCGCGGTCCTTTCGCTCCAGCTCGGCTCGCTGACCAGCCAGATCGGTGCCCAGCAGTTCAACGGCGCGGCCAGCGTGCTCGCCGTCGTGCAGCAGGCGAGCCCGATCGTGACGACGCTGATCATCTCCGGCGCTGGTGGCAGCGCGATCTGCGCCGATCTCGGCGCCCGCACCATCCGCGAGGAGATCGACGCGATGGAGGTGCTCGGCGTCTCGCCGATCCACCGCCTCATCGTGCCGAGGGTCCAGGCCGCCATCGGGGTTTCGGTGCTGCTCAACGGATTGGTCAGCGTCGTCGGCGTGCTCGGCGGCTACTTCTTCAACGTCGTGGTGCAGGGCGGGACCCCTGGTGCGTACCTGGCCAGCTTCAACGCGCTGGCCCAGCTGCCCGATCTGGCGGTCAGCACGATCAAGGCGTTCATCTTCGGCTTCCTCGCCGGGGTGGTGGCCTCCTACCGGGGACTCAACCCGAAGGGCGGGCCGAAGGGGGTCGGCGACGTCGTCAACCAGTCGGTGGTGATCACGTTCCTGCTGCTGTTCTTCGTCAACACCATCCTCACCGCGCTGTACCTGCAGCTCGTCCCGGCGAAGGGAACCTGAATCCGTGACCAGCGTTCCCGAACGCGCCCGCGACGCGCTCAAGCGGCCCGGCAACAGCCTCTTCGAGCTCGGCGACCAGCTGCTGTTCTACGTGCGCGCGCTCGCCGCCACCCCGATGGCGGTGACCCGTTACTTCCGTGAGGTGGTGCGGCTGCTGGCCGAGGTCACCTTCGGCAGCGGCGCGCTCGCCGTCATCGGCGGCACCGTCGGTGTGATGGTCGGCCTGTGCGTGTTCACCGGGATCACGGTGGGCCTGCAGGGGTTCAGCGCGCTGAACCAGATCAACATCTCCGCGATGACCGGCTTCCTGACCGCGTACTTCAACACCAGGGAGATCGCGCCGCTGTCGGCGGGGCTCGCGCTGTCCGCGACGGTCGGGGCCGGGTTCACCGCGCAGCTGGGCGCGATGCGGATCTCCGAGGAGATCGACGCGCTCGAGGTGATGGCGGTGCGCAGCATGCCGTACCTCGTCACCACCCGGATCGTCGCCGGGTTCATCGCGATCATCCCGCTGTACGTCATCGGCCTGCTGATCTCCTACCTCGGTTCGCGCGTGACCACGGTGGTGTTCTTCGGCCAGTCCGGCGGCACCTACGACCACTACTTCACGCTGTTCCTGCCCCCGGGTGACGTCCTGTGGTCGTTCGGGAAGGTGCTGGTGTTCAGCGTCGGCGTCATCCTCACGCACTGCTTCTACGGCTACCGCGCCTCCGGTGGCCCCGCCGGGGTCGGCGTCGCGGTCGGCCGCGCGGTCCGGACGTCGATCGTGCTCATCAGCGTCCTGGACCTGTTCCTCAGCCTGGCGATCTGGGGTTCCACCACGACGGTGAAGGTGTCCGGATGAGCAGGCGGTTCCGGACCCAGACCGCCGGGGTGGCCTTCCTCGCCATCCTGGTGCTGCTCGGCTGGTTCGCGGTCGCGGTCTACAACAAGGACTTCGAGCGCGTCGAGGTGGTCACGCTCAAGACCGACCGGGTCGGCAACCAGCTGGCGCCGCCGGCGGAGGTGAAGGTCAAGGGCGTGCCGTTCGGCGAGGTGCGGGCGGTGCGCAGCAGCGCGTCCGGGGCGGAGATCGACCTCGCGCTCGACCCCGCGAAGATCGCTCAGCTCCCGCGGAACGTTTCCGCGCGGCTGCTGCCGAAGACGGTGTTCGGCGAGCGGTACGTCAACCTCGTGCTGCCCGACCAGCCCGCGGGCGGGTCGCTGCGCTCCGGCGACGTCATCGTCCAGGATCACTCGGCCAACGCGATCGAACTGGAGCGGGTGCTCGGCGACCTGCTCCCGCTGCTGCGCGCGGTGCAGCCGCAGAAGCTCAACAGCTCGCTCGGAGCGATCTCGCAGGCGCTCGACAACCGCGGGAAACCGTTGGGGGACAGCATAGTCCAGCTCAATGATCTGCTGGGGAAGGTGAACCCGCTGATGCCGCAGTTCAAGGCCGACATCACCGGCCTCGCCGACGCCGCGGATCTCTACACCGGCGCGGCGCCGGACATCCTGCAAGCGCTGTCCGACCTTTCCACCACCGCCAAGACCATTGTGGACACCCGGGCCGACCTCGACGCGCTGTACAAGAGTGTCACCACCGCGTCCGGCGACCTGAACGGGTTCCTGGTGAAGAACAAGGACAACATCATCGGCGTCAGCGTCAAGAGCAGGCCGACGCTCGAGCTGCTTTCCCGTTATTCCCCGGAGTTCCCGTGCCTGTTCGACGCGGTGAACCGGCTGAAACCGGTGATGGAGAAGGCACTGGGGAAGGGCACGAACGAACCGGGCCTGCACGTGAAGCTGTCGGTCCACGATCCGCGGGACAAGTACGTGCCCGGCCGGGACAACCCGGTCTACAACCAGAAGGGTGGCCCGCGTTGTTACGGCGGAGGCGGTACCTCGGCCGCGCCCGCCTTCGCCACCGACGGTGATCTCGGCCCGGCGAACTCGGCGGGGGAGCGGGGGCTGGTCGCCGAGATCCTCGCGCCGTCGCTCGGGGTGCGGCCGCCGGAGGTCCCGGACTGGAGCAGTGTCCTGGCCGGGCCCGCGTTGCGGGGCACGGAGGTGACCGTCCAATGAGGAATGTCGTGGGCCCGGCGATCAAGGGCCTGATCTTCTTCGTGATCACCGCGGTCGCCACCGGGATCCTGGCCATCACCATCGCGAACTCCGGGGTGGGCACGACGATCGGCTACACCGCGAGGTTCACCGACGCGACCTCGGTCAACCCCGGGGACGAGGTCCGCATGTCGGGCGTGCGCATCGGCCAGGTCGACTCGGTGGCGGTGGTGGAGCACCGGCTGGCGGACGTGAAGTTCTCGGTGGACGTGAAGCACCGGCTCTGGTCGTCGGCGTCGGTCACCATCCGCTACCGCAACCTCGTCGGACAGCGGTACCTGGCGGTGGATCCCGGGGAAACCGGCACCTCGACCACCTTGGCCGAGGACGCGCTGATCCCGCCGGAGCGCACCCATCCCGCGCTGGACCTCACCGCGTTGTTCAACGGGTTCAAACCGCTGTTCCAGGCGCTCTCGCCGAACGACGTCAACCAGCTGTCCTTCGAGATCGTCCAGGTCCTGCAGGGCGAGGGCGCCACGATCGACAGCCTGCTCAAGCACACCGCGTCGCTGACCTCCACGCTGGCGGGCAAGGACGAGGTGATCGGCAAGGTGATCGGGAACCTCAACACCGTGCTCGACACGCTCAACTCCCAAGGCGACCAGTTCGACAAGCTCGTCGACACGACGGCGCAGCTGGTGACGGGTCTCGCCGGCGACGCGAAGCCGATCGGACAGGCCATCGGCGGCCTCGGCGAGCTGAGCACCGCCACCGCGAACCTGCTCCAGGAGGGCCGTCAGCCGCTCAAGGACAGCATTACCACCCTGGGCGACCTGTCGAAGAACCTCGCCGACAACACCCCGGTGTTCGAGCAGTTCATCGCGAACCTGCCGAAGAAGCTCGACCGCATCGGCACGCTCGTGTCCTACGGCTCGTGGTTCAACTTCTACCTGTGCTCGGTGCGTTCCGACGCGGCGCCCGCTCCGGGCGGCCCGCCCGTCGGGATACCGGTCACGCAGGGACGGTGCCGATGAAAGCGCCTCGTATCAAGCCTTTCCGCGCGCGTAATCCGATCGCGGTCGGCGCCGTGACGGCGTTGCTGATGGCGATCCTCGGCTCGGCGACGTTCTTCTCCGACGACCTGCCGTTCATCGGCGGCGGGACGACGTACGCGGCGGAGTTCCACGAGGCCGCCGGTCTCAAGCCCAACGACGAGGTCCGCGTGGCCGGGGTGAAGGTCGGCGAGGTCACCGACGTCCAGCTGGCCGGGGATCACGTCAAGGTGCTCTTCCGGGTCAAGGACACCTGGGTGGGCAACCGGACCACCGCCTCGATCAAGATCAAGACGTTGCTGGGACAGAAGAATCTCGTGCTCGACCCGGTGGGCAACGCCGAACTCGACCCGGATCAGCCGATTCCGCCGGAGCGCACCACGGCGCCGTATGACGTCACTGCGGTGTTCAACGATCTCGCCAGCACCGTCGGCGCGATCGACACGAACCAGCTCGCGGAGGCGTTCCGGACCTTGTCGAGCACGCTCGGCGCGTCGGCGCCGCAGGACGTGCGGACGGCCTTCGACGGCATCACCGCGCTGTCGAAGACCCTCGCGTCGCGCGACGACGAGCTGGTGAAGCTGTTCGCCAATACGAACAAGGTGTCCAAGACCCTGGGCGAACGCTCGCAGCAGATCGAGTCGCTCATCCGCAACGGGAACACCCTGCTCACCGAGCTGAACGCGCGCAAGGACGCCATCGCGAAGCTGTTCAGCGGGGTGAAGAACCTGGCGGTGCAGCTCAAGGGGCTGGTGGCGGACAACCAGAAGACGCTCGGGCCCGCGCTGGATCAGCTCGACCGCGTCGCGACCGTGTTGCAGCGCAACCAGGACAAGCTCAACGACAGCCTGCGGCTGGCCGGGCCGTTCTACCGGCTGCTGGGCAACGCGGTCGGCAACGGGCGCTGGATCGACACCTACATCTGCGGGCTCGTCCCGACCGGCACCACACCCGGCAGCTGCATGCCGTCGAGGAACGGGGGACGCTGATGGCCCGTCATCTCATGCTCGTCGATCTCGGCGCGCGGGACCGCCGCCGAGCCTGGCTGCGGCGGCTCGCGGTCGTCGTCGTGGCCGGGCTGCTGGTCACCGCGGTGTGGCCGTTGGTGACGAAACCCGCCGACCGGACGCTGATCGCGTCCTTCACCGCGGCGGTCGGGATCTACCCGAACTCCGACGTCCGGGTGCTCGGCGTCGCGGTCGGCTCGGTGACCAAGGTCGAGCCGAAGGGCACCGACGTCGAGGTGACCATGTCGCTGCGGCCCGAGCTGAAGCTGCCCGCCGACGTCGGCGCCGTCGTCATCACGCCGAGCCTCGTCGCCGACCGGTACGTGCAGCTGACGCCGGTGTACACGAACGGGCCGGAACTGGGTGCGGGCGGCCGGATCCCGCCCGCGCGCACGGCGACGCCGGTGGAGGTGGACCAGCTGCTGGGCAGCCTCCACCAGCTGATGACCGCGCTCGGGCCGCAGGGCGCCAACAAGGACGGCGCGGTGAGCGACGTGCTGACCAACGCCGCGAAGTACATGGACGGCAACGGAAAGCCGCTGGGGCAGGCGATCAAGAACCTCGGCGAGTTCGCCCGCACGGCGAGCGATTCCAAGGACGACCTGT
Organism: Amycolatopsis sp. NPDC059021; assembly: GCF_042739895.1. Classification (NCBI taxonomy): domain Bacteria; kingdom Bacillati; phylum Actinomycetota; class Actinomycetes; order Pseudonocardiales; family Pseudonocardiaceae; genus Amycolatopsis; species Amycolatopsis sp. NPDC059021. Next base: position 21,433 of record NZ_JBHYIQ010000012.1, on the reverse strand, counting down.
TCAACTCCGTCGACAACATCAGCAAGTTCACCGCCATGCTCGCCGCGAACGACGGCCAGGTGAAACAAGCCATCCAGCAAGTGGCGTCGCTCAGCAAGATCCTCGCCGACCAGCGGGACCAGTTCTCCGGAGCACTCAACGAGCTGACCCAGGCGCTGGGCGTGGTGCAGGGCTTCATCAAGGACAACCGCGGCAAGGTCAAGTCCGATGTGGACAAGCTGGCCGAGATCACCAAGGTGCTCGCCCAGCAGAAGGCGTCGCTGGGCGAAGCGCTCGATACCGCGCCGAACGCGCTGACGAACCTGCTCGGCGCGTACAACCAGGCGGACGGGACCATCGACGGCCGCGGGAACCTGACCGAGTTCTCGGGGGTGAAATGAAACGGCAGCTGAAGGTCGCCGCCGTGCTGGCGGTCACGCTGGCCGCGACGGGGTGCAGCGCCGGGGTCGACGTCTACGACATCCCGCTGCCCGGCGGTGCCACGCTCGGCGAGCACCCGATCCACGTCACGGCCAGTTTCACCAATGTGCTGGACCTCGTGCCGCAGTCCGGGGTCAAGGTCAACGACGTCCCGGTCGGCCAGGTGCGGACGGTCGAGCTGGCGCCGGACGGCCGCAGCGCGGTGGTGGGGCTGCTGATCAACGGCGACGTGCGGCTCCCGGCCAACGCCGTGGCGCGGCTGCGGCAGGCGAGCATCCTCGGCGAGAAGTTCGTCGAACTCGCGGCGCCCGGCGATGCCAGCCCGCACGGGCGGCTGGTCGACGGCGCGGTCATCCCGCTCGACCGCTCGTCGCTCACCCCGGAGATCGAAGAGGTCTTCGGCGCGCTTTCGCTGCTGCTCAACGGCGGTGGCGTCGCGCAGGTCCAGAACATCAGCCACCAGCTCAACGACGCGCTCGGCGGCAAGGAGACGGCCGCGCGCAGCCTGCTGTCCAGTTTGGACACCTTCGTACGCGGTCTCGACGAGCACAAGTCCGAGATCACCCGCGCGATCGAGAGCGTCAACAAGCTCGCCGGGACGTTGAACGCGAACACCGACAAGATCAAGACGACGCTCAACGGGCTGACGCCGGGCATCGACGTGCTCAACCAGCAACGCCAGGCGCTGGTCGGGATGCTGAAGTCGCTGGACGGGCTCACCTCGGTGGCGGTCGACACCGTCAACCGCAGCAAGAACGACCTCGTCGCCGATCTCAAGGCGCTCGAACCGATGCTGCGGCGGCTGGCCGACTCGGGGGACAAACTGCCGAAGGCGATGGAGATGATCTTCACCTACCCGTTCCCCGACGCAGCGCTCGACGCCATCCGCGGCGATTACCTGAACGGGTTCCTCGACTTCAAGGCACAGGGTGGCCGCTGATGCTGACCAAGCTCGTCCGGGCGCAGGTGGTGGTGTTCGTGATCATCGCCGTGCTCGGCGTCGCCTACGTCGGGGCGACCTACGCCGGGCTCGACAAGCTGGTGCTCGACCGCGGATACACCGTCAAGGCGCGGTTCACCAGTGGCGGCGGGATCTTCACCAACGCCGAGGTCACCTACCGAGGGGTGCCGATCGGGCGTGTCGGCGACCTGCGGCTGATCGCCTCCGGGATGGAGGCGGACCTGACCATCGACCCGGGCACCCCGCAGGTCCCGGCCGACACCGAAGCGGTGGTCGCGAACCGGTCCGCCGTCGGCGAGCAGTACGTCGACCTGCGCCCGCGCCGCGACAACGGCCTGATGCTGCACGACGGGTCGGTGATCACCCAGGACGACACGAAGATCCCGCTGCCGGTGGACGTCGTTCTGTCCAGTGTGGACTCTTTCGCCGCGTCGGTGCCGAAGCCGGCGCTGCGCACCGTGGTGGACGAGCTGTACAACGCGACGTCGGACGCCGGCCCGGCGCTGGACCAGCTCGTGGGCAGGGGCATCGAGTTCGTCAAGGCGGCGAGCGCGCACGTCGCGCCGCTGACGACGTTCGTCACCGACGCGCATACGGTGCTCGACACCCAGATCCAGCAGGCGGAGGCGATCCGGAGCTTCGGCGCGAACGCGAAGCTGCTCGCCGAGACGCTCAAGAACTCCGACGGCGACCTGCGGAAGCTCATTCCCGCGGTGCCGTCGGCGGCGAACGAGGTGAGCACGCTGCTGCGGGAGGCCGGGCCGAATCTCGGTGTCCTGCTGGCGAATCTGCTGAGCACCGCGGATGTGCTGGAGTCCCGGCAGAACGGCCTCGAGCAACTGCTCGTCACCGCGCCCAAGGCCGTGGCCGCCGGTAACGCGATCGTCGGGCCCGACGGCGCGCACATCGGGCTGTCGCTGACGTTCTTCGACCCGCCGCCGTGCGTCACCGGTTACGGCACCGGCTACCGCGACGGGCTCGACACGTCGGCTCGGCCGCTGAACACCGCCGCGCGGTGCGCCCTGCCGAAGGGCGATCCGACGAACGTGCGCGGATCGCAGAACGCGCCGGTCGGAGGCCGGTGAAGGGAGTGAAGGCGATGACACGGGTCGTACGCTGGCTCGCACCCGGGGCCGCGGTGCTCGCGACGCTGCTGGCCGCGTGGTTCGGTTACGCCTGGTGGCATGCCGGGCACGACGACGGTGTCGCGCGGGCGAACGTGCGCGAGGACGCGCTGGCAGCGGGACGGCAGGCGGTGACCGCACTGACCACTTTGGACTACCGGCAGGCCGCGCAGGGCTACCAGCACTGGCTGGATCTCTCCGGCGGCGCGCTGCGCGACGAGCTGGCTCAGGACAGACAGGGCAGCCTCGACCGGATCGCTCAGGCGAAAACCGTGACCACCGGCCGGGTGGTCGACGCCGCGGTGACCGAAGTGGACAGTGGCGCCGGCACCGCCAAGGTGATCGCCTCGGTCGAACTGCAGGTACGGCCCGACGGCGGCGAGGCCGTGACCAAGCACAACCGGTTCCAGGCCGACCTGAACCGAACCCCGGACGGCTGGCGGGTCACCGCGCTCGGCCAGGTCCCGGTGTCTGACGTCGGCAAGTCGTGACGCGGAGGACGGGAATGCACACGAAACGAGCCGTGAAGCCGGGCAGGCGCGCGGTGAAGGTGGCGGGGAGTGCCCGCCGGACGCTCGCGCACGCCGAGCCGGAACCCGAGGACCCGCCGGACACGGAACTCGACGGTGTTCCCGGCGAGTCCGCGTCCGATGGTGCGTCCGCTGTCGTGTCCGAGCCGGAACCGTCCGCCGAGCAGGAATTGCCTGCCGAGGCGGAACTGGCACCTGTCCGGCGCCGCCGATGGCCGCTCGTGTGCTGGGCGGTGGCGCTGGTCATGGCCGCGCTCGCGGGCTGGTTCGCCCTCGAAGCGCGGGACGCCACGGCAGTGGTCTCCCACAACACCGCACTGGCCGACGTCGCCGCCACCGCGGAGGTGAACGATCAGGTCGGCAAGGCGCTGGCCACGATCTTCTCCTATCGCTACGACGATCCCGGCAAGAGCGAGCAGGCCGCGAAGGAGGTGCTGACCGGGCCCGCGCTGGCGCAGTACGACCAGCTGTTCGCCCAGGTCCGCAAGCTCGCCGCCGAGCAGAAGCTGGTGGTCACCTCGGCGGCGGTGACCTCCGGGGTGAAACTGCTCGACGGGGATCGCGCCTCGTTGCTGGTGTTCCTCGACCAGACCGGTGTCCGCGGGGATGGTCAGCGCAGTACCGGTGCCGCGCAGCTGAGCGTCACCGCGGAGCGGAGCGGGGGCCGGTGGCGGGTCACCGCGCTGGCCGCGGCATGACCGGACAGGGGGCGAAGGCGATGAACGCCGAGCGGCCGGAGAACGACGACGAGCAGGGGCTCGCCGAGCAGGTGGAGCGGCTCGGGCGGGCCGCGCTCACGGGAACGCCCGCCCCGGGTTCCTTCGAGACGTGCTGGCCGGAGGTGCCACTGCCGGACGCGCCGCTGGCCGCGCCGAGGTCGTGGCTGCTGCTGACCGACGAGCATCCGTTGAGCCTGGCCCGCCTCATCACCCTGGCCATCGCCCTGGACGCGACCGGCGACGAGGCGCTGTCGCTGCCGAAGGACGACGTCGCCGAACTGCCGGGGCTGCTCGCCGAGCGTGCCGCCGACGCCCGTCCGGTGTGGGGGATCGTGCTCCTGGTCGGGCCGCCCGGCGCCTACCGCGATGCCGACGACGCCCGCGAGCTGATGCACGCGGTGACCGATCTCATCCGGAAGACGAGCCAGGCGCGCGGTACCCGGCTCTACGTCGTCACCCGCTCCGTCACCGACCTCGGCGCGGCGGAGCCGGGGCTCGATTTCCTGCGAGGGCTCATTCGCGTTCTGGTGCTGGAACATCCCGGCCTCCGGGTCGGTCTCGTCGATCTGGATCCTCAGTCCGAAGTGGACGCTCTGGTGCGTGAGCTGCGAGCGGACACAGGGGACGACGAGGTCGCGTGGCGCCGCAACGTCCGGCACGCCGCCCGGCTCGCGTGGGCGCCGGGGGAGCCGAGGACGACACAGCTGGGCGGCTGACCTCATGGCTCTCCCCGCCCATGACCGGCCTCCCCCAGGGGCAGGACGGCGAAGGCGTCGGCGAGCGCGGCGGCCTGGGGTTCGGTGATCTCGCCGCGTTCCATCGCGGCGAGCGTGCCCGGCAACCGCCGTACCAGGGTTTGGGCGAGGGCGATCTTCCGCTCGGCCTCCGTTGCCGTCACCGACAGCGTGCGCGCGACCTTCGCGGTGGCGGCTCTTCGCGATGCGGCCTTCCGGGAATAGAGTTCCAGCGCGCGCAGCTGCCGTGCTTGGACCTTGGCTATCTCCTCCTCGAGAATCCAGTAGGTGGACAGGGCCGCCGCGACCTCGGCGAGGTCGGGCGGGGTCGGGGTGGTGCTCGGGCTGATCATGTCTTCGACGCTACGCCGAACACCTGTGCGATGGCATCACTCGTATCGGTGAACCTTCGAGTGTCCGTCCATAGTGGACTGAAAGTGCGGGGAGTTGTTGTGCGGTAACGGAGTTCTCGCGTGAGTGAGTGGAGTTTTCGCGTGATTGGACGGAGATCTCGTGTGTGGGGAGCAAGTGGTGGGCTGGTGCTGGCGCCGCCTATCCGCTGCTTTGTCGCGAACGCTCCGTTGGGGACGATGAGCGTCTCGAACGCGTCGTTCGCGACACCGGCCCGGCTCCGCCGGGAATCTCGCGGTCAGGGGGTGGTGCGCAGGGCGAGGATCATTTCGAAGCGGTGCTCCGGGTCGCGGAGGCGGTCGGCGAACAGCGCTTCCAGTTCCTGCGCGCGGGAGCGGACGGTCTGCGGATGGACGGCCAGCCGGTCGGCGACCTCGCGGACGTTGCCGCACGTTTCCAGCCAGGCCAGCAAAGTACCGGCGAGGCGGGTGTGCTGTTTCTCCGTCAGCCCGGCGAGCGGGCCGAGCCGCCGGCGGGAGAGTTCCGCGGCGAGGAACGGTTCCTTGAACAACCACAGGCGCGAAAGATGCGCGTCGCACCACGTCACCGGTTCGTCGTCGAGGATTCCGGCGTCGACGAGGCGGAGCGCTTCCCGCGCGGCACGCAGGGAACGCGCGGCGAGGGCGGGCGGCACGGCGGGGCCGATCGCGGCTCGCCAGCCGGTGAGGCCCTCGGCCAGCCGCTGCCGGTCCTCCGGCGCCGGGAGCACCAGGCACGGCGCGCTGCTTTCGAGGTCGGCCAGCGCGTCCGTGGCGGCCGCGGGTGGTTCGTCGCCCGGCCGGTCGAGCGCCACGGCGACGAGCCGGTCCGGCAGCCGCCACCGGGCCAGTTCGGCGGCCTCGGTGACCATGCCAGGGGGCGACGGCGGCTCGGTGAGCAGGAGTTCCATCAGCCGGTGACGACGGCGTTCCAGCGCGCCCGCGGCCTTCTCCCGCGCCTCCGCGTGGCCGGCGACCGACAGCGCGGACAGTTCGTCGATGTAGGCGAAGATGGCCTCCGCGAGCAGGCACAGCGTCGCCGACGGCACCCCGGCGCGGGTCCCGGTCTCGGCCATCCGCCGCCAGGTCACCCGCGCGCCGACCCGGTACGCGGCCTGGAGAACGTCGACGTTGCGGCCTTGGGCGTACTCGTGCACGCCCAGCTTGACGAACACCGTCCGGCGGTCCTCGGCGGGCGTGTCCGGGGCACCGATGCGGTCGAGGAACTGCAGGAACGCCGCCTGGACACCGGTTTTCAGCGCCTTCCCGAACGCGCCGTCCAGCGGGCGCGCGTAGTCCGGGATGGTCCGCTGGATTTCCCGGACCACCTCGCCCGCCACGTCGGGCAGGCCCGGCCGGAACACCGCCGCCAGTTCGCGGGGCAGCAGTGCCCACAGCTGGACAAGGCGCGTGCCGTCCCCGGCGGTGCGGGCGGGCCCGAGCAGGGGGCCGAACGTCGCCTCGACGCCGCCGCGGCCACCCTGCGATCGGGTCACCTCATCACCTCGTTGTGAGTGAGCATTGTGAGTGAGCGCGGTACGAGAGTGGTGCTGCGCGGGTGCGAGCGCTTTCTTCAGTCCGTGGCGAGCAGGGCCTCCGCACGCAGCGCGATTTCCATGTCGAGCCGGTCGTCCGCGTTGTTCAGCCGGTCGCCGAACAGGTCGATCAGCTGGTGCATGCGGTACCGGACGGTCTGCGGGTGGACCTTGAGCTTCTTCGCGATCTCGGGCGCGCTGCCCCGGGACTGGAGCCAGATCAGCAGTGTCTCGCCGAGCCGGGCGCGCTGTTTCGGGGTGAGATCCTCGAACGGCGCGAGGCTGCGGGCACACAGTTCGCGGACCAGGAACTCGTCGGCGAGCAGCCACAGTGTGGACAGGTGGTCGCTGCACCGCGTGACCGGGTTGTCCGGGAGGACGCCGCGCTGGACCAGCCGCAGCGTGCGCCGGGCCCACAGCAGCGACCGCGGCGCGTCGGTGAGCCGGACGGTCGGCCCGATCACCGCCCGCCAGCCGGGCAGCCGTTCGGCGAGGTCCTTCAGGTGCTCCCCGGGGTCGCCGGTGACCAGGCAGGGTTCGGCGCCTTCGAGATCGACCAGGACGTCGTCGTGCAGGTCGGGGGCGGCCGGGCCGTGCGGCCCCGGCCTCCGTTCCAGCGCGACGACCGTGACCTCCGCAGGCGTCGGCCACTGCGCGTTCGCGGCCTGCGCCGTGATCGACTGGGGCGAGGAGGGCGGGTCGGCGAGCAGGAGTTCGAGCAGCCGGCGGCGCCGCCGCGCCCTGGTGCCGGCGGCCCGTGCCTGCGCCGCCGTGTAGCCCTCGATGGAGAGCGCGGAAATCTCGTCCACGTAAGCGAAAATGGCTTCCGCCGCGGTGCACAGGGTGTCCGCGTCGCTGCCGATCGCCTGGCCGAACTCCGAGACGTGCCGCCAGGCGACCCGGCCGCCGACGCGGTAGGCCGTCTGCAGGCAGTCGAGGCTGCGGCCCTCGTTGAACTCGACCTTGCCGAGATTGCGGAAGACGGTGGTCCAGGTGTCGAGCGCGACCGTGCCGACGCCGATGCTGTCGAGACAGTGCAGGATCGCCTGCCGGATACCCTGCGTGATGATCTGGCCGAACGCGCCCTCCAGTGGCTGCGCGTATTCGGGTACCGCTCGCTGCACCTCCTGCAGGATGGCCCTGGCCATCGGGTCGACCCGTGGCCGGAACTTCTCGCCCAGTTCCCTCGGCAGGGACGCCCACAGTCCATTCGCACCGGTGCTGCGCACGGATCGGGTCTCCACAGGGGTTCGCGGGGCCGGGGTGAAGGCACGTGGCCGCATGCCCGGCGATTGACGGTGCGGTGGGACGGGGTACCGCACGTCCGGGTCCGGCCGTGCCGTACGCAGATCGTGCCGCGAGAACCCGGTGTCCAAGTCGGTCATGTTTTTATCCTTGCTGGCAACAAAATCAGCCTCTTCAACGGTGAAGCCGATCCAGATTTTGTGGCTCAGGCAACATAAAATCCGGCCGGGAGAACTGTCAACGACTTCCGGGAGCCGCTGAGGTAACCCGTCCGGACTACACCCGAACGGGTGGCTCGAAGCGGTGGCGAGTGACATTTAGCGGCGCTGAGGATGATGTCCGGGTGACAACTTTTCCGGGGCCGTTTCCAGGGGCGTGACGCGGTTCGCGGCGACGAGGACGGCCACGACCTCCTCCAGCTTCAGCCGGGCGGGCGTCGTCTCGGCGAGGAAGCGCTCGAGCGTCAGGCCGAACCGGGCGGGATCGGCCACATGTGGAAAGTGTTTCGCATTTTTGAACACCGTCAAGCGGCTGTCCGGCAGCACCTCGGCCGCCCTTCTGGCGTGCTCGACGGGGATGAGCGGGTCGCGCGTGCCCCACACCAGGAGCGTCGGCACCTGCTCGGCGAGGTACAGCTTGTCGACCGCGCTCGCCCGCTGGCCCCGCAGGTCGATGAGGCTGCGGGCGATGAACAGGAAGGCTCGCCTGCGGCCGGGGTCGGCCAGCGAGGCCAGATGCCGGGTCAGCTCCCTGGTCTCCGGCGAGAGGCGGCCGCCGAGTTTGCGGCCGGCCGCGGCGAAGGCACGCGCGACGGCCAGTGTGACCCGGTTGACCGTCACGGTGAGTGTCGCCCTGGCCCCGGGCAACGCCGTCGCGCGCAGCACCGCGGTCACCTGTGGCCCGAGGCCGGCGCTGCCCACGAGGACGAGCCGGGAGCACATCTCGGGGAACTGGTAGGCGAACTGCATCGCGATCCCGCCGCCGAGCGAGTGCCCGACGATCGTGGCGTGCCGGTGCCCGGTGATCGCGAGGAGGTCCCGGACGACGCTCGCGAGCGCGCCGAGGCCGTAGTCCGCCCGTGGCGCACCGGAATCACCGTGCCCCGGCAGATCGGGGACGAGGACGCGGTGGCCGAACCCGGTCCGTTCGAGCTGTTCCAGCAGGGGGAGCCAGGTCTCGCCGCTGCCCGAAATACCGTGCAGCAGCACCAGGACGTCGTCGTCCGGGGCCGCCGCGGGGCGGGGCGGGACGTATTCCCGCAGCCGGACTTCCTGACCGTGGAGGGTCACGGTGTGTACGTCGAGTGTCATGTGCCGCCTTTCCGCTCCGGGCGAAAATAACGTAAAGAAGCCCTGTTCCGGCAGCCTGCCGCAGGGCGGATGAATCGGTTGCGATCGGCGTGACAACAACGCTTCTCGCCGACCGCACGCGGGTGCTAGATTCGGGCACCGCCAAACAATGGTGTATCGACTTTTGCCTGCCGCCCCGGTATTCAGGAAACTGTTCGCCACCACCCCGGCAGTACGGGAGAAACGCATGGATGCGACGACGCGCCGTGCCGGAACGACGGCCGCGGGCTGATGGCCTGCCGGGCGAGTTTCCATTTCGGCCCCGAGTACCCGCCCTCGCGCGGCCGTCGCCGGGGCCGGGGCTGGCGGCGGGTGCTGCCGACGGTGCGGGTGCCGGAGCAACGCGCCGGACGGCCCGCCCGGGAGCCCGAAGAGGTCAGTTCCCCGGTTGTTCCTCGTCGCGACGGTGTGCGCGCATGAGCCGCTGGGCGCGCAGGGCGAGCTGCATGCCCAGCCGGTCGTCGGCGTCCTTGAGCCGGTCGCCGAACAGCCGTTCCAGCTGCCGGAGGCGGTTGCGCACGGTCTGGGGATGCACGCCGAGGCGCTGCGCGACCTCGGGTGCCCCGCTACGGGTTTCCAGCCAGGCCAACAGGGTTTCGCTGAGCCTGTCCCGTTGTTTTTCGCTGAGCGAGGCGAAGGGGTCGAGGCTCTGCTTGGCCAGTTCGGCGCCCAGGAAGTCCTCGGCGAGCAGCCACAGCGACGCGAGATGGTCGCGGCACCAGATGATCGGGCCCGGCACGTCCTCGCCGGACAGCCGCAGCGCGCGGCGGGCGGTGTGCAGTGCGGCGGGCGCGTCCGCCAGCGGGACGACGGGGGAGACGGCCGCTCGCCATCCGGTCATCGCGCCTTCCAGCGGGGCGAGTTCGGTGTCGGGATCGGCGGTGAGCAGGTACGGCTCGGTGTCGTCGAGATCGAGCAGGACGGCCTCGTCCAGCAGGTGCGCGGGGAAGGCGGGGGCGCCGGGAGCCCGTTCGAGCGCGACCATCGCCGCGGTCTCCGGGAGCCGCCAGTCCGCCCCGGCCGCCAGGCTCGTGATGCTGCTCGCGGAGGTTTCCGGTGCCCGCGCGATCAACGTCAGCAGCCTGCGGCGGCGGATCGGGACGGCACCCGCGGCCTCGGATTTGGCGGCCAGATAGCCCTCCGCCGCCGTGGCGCATAGCTCGTCGACGTAGCTGAAGACGGCTTCGGCGGAGAGCGCGACGATCTCGGGCGGGACGTCGAGCCCTCGCACGACGGGCTGCATCGCGCGCCACGCGGCGCGGGCGCCGATCGTCGCGCTGTCCTGCAGGGGATCGAGGTCGCGGCCCTCCTCGAACTCCCGCCGGCCGCGTTCGCGGTAGAACGCGATCCACGCGTCGTGGGAGATGTCCGGATTGCCGATGCAGTCGACGTAATGCTGCACCGCGCGCTCGACCGCGACGACCACGACGCGGCCGAAGACACCCCGCAGCGGCATCGCATACGCCGGGACCGCACGCTGGATCTCCTGGATCATCGCGGCCGCCGCGTGGCCGGTGTGGGGCCGCAACTCGTCGCCGAGCCGGCGCGGCAATGCCGCCAGCATGCGGAAACTGCGGTACTCGACCACGAAGACCACCTGTGATTTCGCCGAAGGGGGACGCGAGCTTCATTGCTCGAGCGCATCGGGCCGCCGGAACCCGTCCAGGAGTGTTTCTACTCGATGACGCGCGCGAGTGCACCCGGAACGTGACGAACAATTGTCACGGAATTCCGCGGGACGTCGCCCGCTGTGACATATCGGGTTGTGTCGCACCGGATTTTGACACGGACGAGCGATCGGTTCTACGCTCCGTGCATTCGAGGGCGCCGCGGCGCCGAGGCGAGAGGGAATTGGGGCCCGAAATCGTCGGCATACTTCCCCGGCCCGGGGCGATCACGTGAGCGGGCGGCCCGCGGGTTCGTTGTGGGCGCGGCTGCCGAGGGAACTCGGCGACGTCATGCGGCCCCGTATCCCGGCGATAGCCCGCCGGTGCGTAGAGGACGTCGTGGCCGAAATCGGCGAATGCGCCGAGGTGTTCGGGGACAGCAGGCTGCGCGCGGGTGCCGTCGAGCTCACCCGGCGCGGCATCGAACGGGCCATCGACCGGGTCGGGGTCCCGGAGCTGCTGCAGTACGACTCGCTCGCCGAGTTCCGCGCGCAGGGCAGGGCCGCCTTCGAACAGGGCCTGAGCAAGGAGGCGGCACAGGCCGCGTTCCGGGTGGCGAGCCGGGTGCTGTGGCGGTCGATCGCGGACGCCGGCCGTCAGCTCGGCTTGTCCGGTGAGGTGCTCTACGGCGCCGCGGAAGGCCTGTTCGGCGACGTCGTCGAGGCGACGATGGCGCTGACCGAGGGCTACCACGCGGCGGAGTCCGGCGCTGTCGGGCCCGTCGAACAGCGTGCCCGGCTCTTCCGGCTGCTGACCGGTGAAGCGGACTACGCGCGGGCCGACGCCGACGCGCTGGCCGCCGCGATCGGCTGGCGGCCGCCGGAGCGGGTCACCGCCGTCGTGTTCCGCGCGGCGCCCGGCGCTCCCGCGTTCCCGGCGGGGCTGCTGCCCGCGACGGCACCCGCCGATCTCGCGGGCGACCGGCCGGGCGCGCTGGCCGGCTGTCCCGAGGCGGAACTGGGCGGGCTGCGGGAACTGCCCACGGGCTGGTCGGCCGCGGTGGGCCCGCCGGTGCCGCTCTCACGCGCCGCCGAGTCGTTCCGGATCGCCCGCCACGCGGGGGAACTGGCCGCACGCGGGCTGATCACCGTCGTCGGCCCGGTGCTGTGGTGCGGCGAGCATCTCACCACCCTGCTGCTGCTCGCCGACGAGTTCCTCCTGGAGCAACTGGTCGAGGAGGTGCTGGCGCCGTTCGCCGGGCTCCCGCCGCGGCAGCGCCAGGAACTCGCCACGACACTGTTGCTGCTGGTGCAGACGCGGCGGAGCGCGCCCGAGATCGCCCGGCAGCTCGCCGTGCACCCGCAGACGGTGCGTGCCCGGCTGCGGCGGCTCGGCGAACTGTTCGGGGACCGGCTGGACGATCCGGATCAGCGGCTGCGGATCGAACTCGCGTTGCGCGCGGAACGCTTGCGCACCACGGGATGACGGGCGCCGGCGACCGGGAAGACCCAGCGCCGGTACCCCCACCACCGGAACGCCGAACCGGCCGCCGTGCCCAGCAGCATGCCGCTGACGAAGTCGGCGATCTCCTGCGCGGCGAAACTCACCTCGGGCACCTCGAGCCGCAGGACGTACCGGGAGATCAGCGGCGGGCACAGGTTGAGCGTCACGGCGATCGCGTTGACCGTGAAGAACAGCACGGCCTCGTGTGCCCGTCGCCTGCCGCCACGGGTGGGGAACGCCCAGCGCCGCGACAGCAGATAGGCGAACGCCGTGGCCACCACGGTCGCGACGGCCAGCGCGGTCACCGGTTTCGCTTGCAGGACAGTGAGTTTCAGGCCGTAGTTCACCCCGAGCGTGAGGCCGAACGCGGCCAGCCCGACGGTGGCGAACCGGAGAAGCTCCCGGAGCTTCCCGGTGTCGCCGTCGCCGGGCAGGCGCGTCCCGCGTTCCGCTGTGTCCTCTGTGGAGAGCATTGTGTCCACAGAGGACACAGGTGCGGGTCTCGGCATCGAGGGCTCAGCAGTTCGAGGTGGCCGGTGTGCCCGCGACGCGGTCCTTGAGGAACGCGAGCACGTCGGCGTTGCCGGTGTAGATGGTGGTGATGTGGTCGCTTTCGTAGGTCTTCCAGGTTTCCTTCACCCCGGCCGCGCAGTAGGCCTTGTGCAGCGCGTCGCCCTGGCCGAACTGGACGAGCTGGTCCTGCGTGGCGTGGTAGAGGAACAGCGGGACCTTGATCGGCATGCCGCCGAGCTTGTTCTCGTTGAGCCGCGCCACCCATTCCGGCTTCACGTAGCCCGCGCTGGTGGTGTAGTCGGCGATCTTCTGGTTCGCGTACGTCGTGAGCAGCTCGAACGTGCAGGCGCTCTGCTGCATCTCCTTCAGTTTGGCGCGCCCGTTGTCGCTGAGGAACGAGTCGAGTTTCAGCTCGGGGTAGGCGTTGTCGAGGCCGACGAGCGCGTAGGCCATCACCCCGAAGCCGAACTTCCCGTCGAGCTGCAGGGTGACCTGGACGAGGTCGGCGGGCACTCCGCCGGCGGCGACCCCGATCAGGTTCAGCTCCGGTGCGTAGGACGGCTGGAGCTGCCCGGCCCAGGCCGCCGCGCCGCCACCCTGGGAGTAGCCGCGGAAGAGGACCTTGGCGCCGGGGGAGAGTTTCGTCTCGGACAGCCGTTGTGCCGCGCGGACCGAGTCGATGACCGCCGGGCCTTCGGACTTGCCGACCACGTATGTCGTCTTCGGATCCTGGTGGTAGCCCTCGTAGTCGGTGACGGCGACGGCGTATCCGGCGTCGAGCAGGTCGTCGAGGCCGGGCTGCTCGTAGAACGCGCCCATGTCGATCATCGACGAGGGGGTGCAGCCGAACGCGGGCCCGTGCGTGCCGGGCGCGAAGGCGACGATCGGCGCGGCGGCCGGGTCGGCGTTCTTCGGCACCAGCACCGTGCCGGTCACCGCGTCCGGCTTGCCGAGCGCGTCGGTGGACAGGTACATGACCTGCCACGCGTTGACGGAATCCTTGCGCGGCCCGGCTTTCGAGGCACGCCAGCGGATGACGTCGCCGGGTTTGCCCGCGGGCAGCGGGGAGGGCGGGGTGTAGAACGAGTCGTCGAACGGGCCGGTCCCGGCCGTGGCGGACGGGACGGCCGAATTCGCCGGGCTGGCGCCAAGCAGGGCCGCCAGACCGGTGGCGAGGACGACGGCCAGCACGGCGGCGAGCGCCTTGCGGGACGGGCGGGGGAACGAGAGCACGGCCGGGCCTCCTGGAAGGGGACGGGACGGGTCAGGCGTTGCCGTAGACCCGTTTGCAGGTCGGGGACTCGGCGAAGGCGAGGTTCAGTTCGGGATTGGCCTTGAGGTCCTTGATCGGGCCCTCCGGCTCGCTGAGTTTGCTCATGGTGCCGTCGGCCTCGCCGATCGCCTTCTGCAGGCTCGTCTGGTCGGTGACCTTCGCGTCCTGCATTTTCGCCTTGGTGTCGGCCACCTTCGACTTGGTGTCGCCCAGCGTCGTGGTGGCCTTGTCCACCGCCGACTGTCCATCCGGGACGGGTGGGACACCGGCGGCGCGGATGCCGCCCGCCATGTCGTCGAGCGCGGCGGTGAGCGAGGTCAGGAACCCGACCATCGCGTCCTTGGACCGCTGCGGGTCGCCGGGGTCCATGGCGGGGGGCTGGGACAGCTTCGCCGAGCCCGCCGCCACGCCGGTGCACACCTTGTCGGCCCAGGCGAGCGCGGCGGGATCGGCGTGGTGGCCGGCGTCGGCGGGCTTCGACGCCCCGCAGGCGGTCAGCAGGACCGCGAGGGCCACGGCCGACGCGGGGGCGAACGCGATTCTCGACGCCGTGCGGCGCATTCTTTTCATGGTGTCCTCGTCGAATTCGCGAAGGGAGGGAGTCGGCGGGGCGCACGGCCGGGCAGCGCATTCTGCGCCGGTCGCCGGTGACCGACGGGTGCGAACTGCGAGGTTACTCACGAAAGCTTCCGCCGGGCAAGCGCATCGGTGCAGGCTGAGTGTGCGGAAATGATGATTGGCATGTGCGAGCTAATTACGCGCGGTGTTTTTGTTACGCGCGTCAGCGGTTCTCGTGAGCGTTCCAGAGGGCGCTGTGCTGGGGAAACTCGCCTGCCCCTGCTAGGAACCCCCGCCGGGCGACGTTCTGGGATGACAATTTACCGCAGGGGCGTCAAGTTTTCCGGGGAAGCCCTTGATCGGCGCCAGGTGCCGTCGTTAGTTTACTGTTCGGTTGCGATCCGTCAGACATCGTCGCTACCCGGAAAATTCCCTGGGGTCTGGTTTGCAGGCGACATGGGGAATTATACGCCGTTTCGTATCATCGTTGATACCACGGAAGGACGATTGTGAGTCACCGAAGAGGAACCAAGAGGGCGGTCGCCGCCGCCGCTGCCGGTGCCGTGGGGCTTGTCGCCTCGGCACTCGTGGCCGGGGCACAGACCAGTGCCGCCGACCCCGTCTCGCTCACCCTGAACTACCACTGCACCTACCCCCTGGTGGGTTCCCAGGCGATGAAGGTGGTGATCAACTCCGATCTGCCGAAGACGGTCAAGACCGGGCAGCCGACCGGAGCGTTCGACATCAAGGCGAAGGCCACGATCAACGCGGACACCGTCAGCGGGCTCAACCTGATCGGGGCGGCTACCCTGGAGGGACAGGCGATCGCGAGTGCGGCGGTCGCGGCGCCGAGCCTGAACCTGCCGGTCAAGGTGCCGATCGACGTGCCGAAGGCAAACATCCCGCCCTCGGGTGAGATGACGCTCGACGCCAGCGGCAAGACCCCGTCGCTCACCTTCACCCAGCCCGGCGAGGCCAAGATCACCGTGGGCGACCTCGAGCTGAAGGTCACGCCGCGCAAGGCCGACGGCTCGGTCACCGGCATCACGCCGGACGGCAACATCGACGCGCCGTGCACGCAGGATCCAGGCCAGAACAACACGCTGGCCACGGTCACCATCGGTGACGGCGGCGGGACCACGCCTCCCACCACTCCGCCGACCACGCCCCCCACCACCCCTCCGACGACGCCGCCGACCACTCCGCCGACGACGCCGCCGACCAGCACTCCCGGTGGGGGCGGGCTGAAGTACTCCTTCGGCATCAAGGGCCAGACCGCGCTGAAGGCGCTCGGCAGCACCGCGCCGATCAACGGCGGCTTCGACGCGGATGTGGACCTCGCGAAGAAGACCTTCACCGGTGACCTGAAGCTCGAACCGTCGCACACCGACTTCAAGCTGTTCGGGTTCATCCAGGGTGGCTCGGACATCAAGGTCGAGCAGGTCGGTCAGCAGACCGGTGAGCTCGAGGGCACCGGGTTCAAGGCACACATCAAGTTCAACGTGTTCCTGCCCTCGGTGCAGGTCTTCGGGATCCCGATCAGCAGCGACCCGAAGTGCGGCACGGTCAGCCCGTCGACCAGCGAGATGAAGACGGGCCCGGACTTCGACCTGCTCAAGGGCGGGAAGCTGACCGGTACCTATTCGCTGTCCGCGCTGCAGAACTGCGGTCAGCTCAACGATTGGATCAGCGCGTTCGCCAAGAGTGACGGCAACACGCTCGATCTGAACCTCACCAAGAAGTAGCCAGGTCAGCCGGTCCCCGCCGCCACCCGCGGCGGGGGCCGGCGCCGTGCCACCGGAAGGCGATCATGCCCCTTCGACTCTCCGTCCGGGCGCTGCTCGCGACGGGCCTCATCCTGCTGCTCACGGCCGCCGGGCTGCTTCTCGTCGCCGTCCGCGGCGCGGCCGCGTCCACCCCCGTCGACAAGAAGCTGTCGTTCACCTGCCCCTTCCCGCTGATCGGCCTGCAGAAGCTCGACGTGGAGGTCAAGGCCGACTTCGACATCCCGAAGCAACCCGGCGGCACGCTCACCACGTCCGGGCTGAACATCGCGGTGACCGTGCCGGACAAGGCGTCGCGCGGGCTCACCCTGGTCGGCGCGGCCAGCATCGAGGGCACCGCCGCGGCCGGGGTGACGCTGGTCAACGGCGACGCCAAGCCGCTTCCGGTGAAGATTCCCCTGAACGTGGCCAAGACCTCGATTCCGCCGAACGGGACGTTCACCACGCAGGCGACGGGTTCGGTACCCGCCATCAAACTCGCCAACCCCGGCAAGACGACGTTGACGATCGGCGACTTCAGCACCCGGTTGACACCGAAGAAGGCGGACGGCTCGTTCACCGGGATCGGTGCCTTCACCTCGGACTGCACGCTCGACCCCGGCCAGGACCCGGTGCTGCTGTCCTTCGACCTCGCCAATTCGACGACCACCGCGTACGACTACGCGGTCACGGGCAAGACGACCATCAAGGCGCTCGGGGCCACCGCACCCGTCACCGGTGGATTCGGCTTCACCGGCAACTCGGCCGAGCAGACGTTCAGCGGCGGGCCGGCGCTGGACAAGGCGCACGCGGAGTTCCGCCTGTTCGGCTTCCTGCCGGGGACGGCCGATCTGGTCTACACGCCCGCAGGCCCGCAGACCGGGGAACTGACGGCGACCGGGTTCACCGCGCACAGCCGCTTCGATCTCTCCCTGCCGCAGGTTACGTTCTTCGGAATGCCGGTCGGCGGCGGCCCCGACTGCAAGACGTCGAGCCCCGCGACGGCGGATCTCCGTACGGGAGAAGGATTCGCGATGGCCTCCGGTGGCACGCTCACCGGTACCTACACGCTGCCGCCGCTGACCGGCTGCGGCGCGTTCACCGGTTACCTGAGTTCGCTCGTGCAGGGCGATGGCAACACGTTCGACCTGGCACTGGCGCCCCGCGCGCTCAACCGGTGACGGTCGCGAACAGGTTCTGGATGTCGGTGTCGAAGTAGGCGCTGTAGGACACGTCCGGGGTGGCGCCGCCCAGCTGGTACCCGCCGATCACGCCGACGACCTCACCGAGCCCGGTCGCCGGGTCGGCCCCGGCCACCCACGGCCCGCCGCTGGTGCCGTCGGGGAAGCCGGGGCATTCGACGCGCTGCTGGAAGGGCCCGGACTGGGTGGTGGTGTTCCGGCAGGTCACCGGTGAGTCGGTGGTGTCGGGGTAGCCGGTGAGCGTGACCGTGTTGGTGAAGCCGCGGCCGGCGCCCAGCGTGTTGGCGCCGGTGACGCTTTCGATCGCACGGGTGTCGCCGGGACGGTGGACGGTCAGGAACGCGAAGTCGAGGTCGGGGTCCGCCGACGTGGTCCATCCGTTCGCCACGAAGACGCCGGTGACCTGCCACTGGCCGTAGGGCGCGATGCCGTCGTGGTAGCCGGGCGCGAACGAGAGCCCGGAACGGCCGTTGACGCAGTGCGCGGCGGTGAGGACGACGTCGCCCGCCACGCTGTGCACCACGCTCGCCGAGCAGAAGTGACGGCCGCCGGCGAACAACGCGCCCGCCGCCGTGCTCGCGACGGGTGCCGGGGCGGCCTTCGCCGCCGGGCTCGCGATGGCCGCCGAGGTGACCTTCGCCGCCGTGGCAGGGTCGGCGGCCGAGGTGTCCGTGACCACGTCGGTGCTGCTCGCCACGAGCACCAGGAGAGCCGAAACCAGGAGCACCGTCGCGGCGCGGAGGTTCTTGACCGTCACCCGTTCACATCACCACAGCGATGTCCGGGCGGCATCCCGGCGAAGCGGATCCACAGCCCGGTCACAGCGATTCACAGGCAGCACACGGGCATTCTCCGCAACCGGCAGCACGGGGTGTGCCCTGGACGGGGGAGCGGACGTTCACCCTCCCGAGCGACGCACTGGGGTGCGCCCGAACTGTCCACTGTGGACTTCACCGCCGGACCCCTGGCCCGGGTCAGGGCAGGATCACGTCGACGCGCAGGCCGCCGTCCTCGCCGGGGGCCGCGGACACCCGGCCGTGGTGCGCGGCGGTGATCGACTGCACGATGGTCAGTCCGAGCCCGGCGCCGTCGTGGTGGTTCGTGCGGTCGGCGCTCGCCCGGCGGAAGGGCTGGAACAGCGGGTCGACCGATTCGGCGGGTACGCGCTCGCCGGAGTTGCGCACGCTCAGCGCGGGTTCGGCGCCGACGACGACCTCGATCCAGCCGCCGGGGCGGTTGTACTTGATGGCGTTGTCCACCAGGTTGGTGATCAGCCGTTCCAGCAGGACCGGATCGCCGGGCACGGTGCGTTCCGCCCGGTCGCCGCGCAGGGTCAGTTCGTGCTCGGCCAGCGGTTCGGCGTACCGCGCGAGGACTGACTCCGCCAGTGTGTCCAGCCGCACCGGCACAGTGCCGGGCAGCCCCCGGTCCGCCTCGGCCAGCACGAGCAGTCCCTCGATGAGCTGCTCGTTGCGTTCGTTGACCACCAGCAGTTGCGTCGCGAGCCGCCGCACTTCGTCGCCACCGCCGGTGACGACCGCGACCTCGGCGAGGGTCCGTTGCACCGCGAGCGGGGTACGCAGTTCGTGCGAGGCGTTCGCGGCGAACCGCCGTTGTCCCTCGAAGCCGATGGCCACGCGGTCGAGCATCCCGTTCACCGCGGCGGCGAGCGCGCGCACCTCGCCGTCGGTCTGGTCCAGCCGCATGCGCTGGCCGAGGTTCCGCGGCCCCACCTCTTCGATGGTGGCCGTGAGATCGGGCAACGGCCGCAGCACCCAGGACGCCACCGGGCGGCGCACGGCGAGCACCAGCACGACCACGGCGATCAGCGGCAGGAGCCAGCCGATCCCGCCCGCCGTGCTGTGGCAGCCGGTGTTCCGCGGGCAGAAATCCCCGTCGACGAACGTCCCGAGCACCATCCCCAGCGTCTTGCCGAGTGGATACAGCAAGGCGAGGCCGGCGACCAGGCCGCCGACGAGAACCAGCCCGATACGGCCGCGCATGGACGCCAGCGCCCGCCTCAGGCGTCCAGACAGTAGCCCGCCCCGGGTACGGTGCGGATCACCTGCGGCGAGCCGAGCTTCTTCCGCAAGGTCATCACCGTGACCCGCACCGTGTTCGTGAACGGGTCCGCGTGTTCGTCCCATGCCTTCTCCAGCAGTTCTTCCGGGCTGACGGCTCGTCCCTCGGCCCGCAGCAACACCTCCAGGACGGCGAATTCCTTGGGAGACAACGACAACGGCCGCCCGTCCCGCGAGGCGAACCGCTTCGCCGGGTCCAGTTCGACGCCGGCGCGGTCGAGCACCGGCGGCAGCGCCGGACGTGCACGCCGGGCCAGCGCGTGTACCCGGGCGACGAGTTCGGCGAAGGCGAACGGCTTGGTGAGGTAGTCGTCCGCGCCGAGGCCGAGCCCGTCGACGCGGTCGCGGATGCCCGCCGCGGCCGTGAGCATCAATACCCGGGTCTCGCCGTCACCGCCGGCGATCTTCCGGCAGACCTCGTCGCCGTGCACCACCGGCAGGTCGCGGTCGAGCAGCACGACGTCGTACCGGTGGACCGCGACGCGTTCGAGCGCGGCGTCGCCGTCGTAGCAGACGTCCACCGCCATGCCCAGATGCCGCAGGCCCTCGGTGATGGAGTCGGCCAGCATCCGCTCGTCTTCGGCCACGAGTACCCGCATCAACCGCTCCTCATGATCCTGAAGTAGAACGCCGGGCGGATAAAGATCGGATAAAAGCCGATCTTAACGGCCCGGGATCACCCGCCGGTTAGACCTGCCGCATGATCTTCGTCGGAAAGAGCGCGGCTGTCCTGGGGCTGGGCGGATCCGTGCTGGTTTCGCTCGGTGCGTTCGGGGCGGGCGCGACGCTGCGGCACGATCCCGTGCTGTCCGGTACCTGGCTCGGCGCCGTGCTGTCCTGGCACGGCCGGTTGCCCGCGATCGCGGTGCTGTATCTCGGCCTCGCCGTGGTACTGGCGGCCTGGGTCCGGTTAGGACACTCGGTGCGCGCGGGCCGGACGAGCGCACGCGAGGTCGGGTGGACGGCCTGGCTGTGGTGCGTTCCGCTGCTCTGCGCGCCGCCGTTGTTCAGCACCGATCTGTACACCTACCTCGCGCAGGGCGCGGTGGCGCACGCCGGTCTCGACCCGTACACGCACGTTCCCGCCGAACTTCCCAGCGCGATCACCGACAACGCCGCAGGCGGCTGGATGTACATTTCGTCGCCGTACGGGCCGCTGCAGATCCTGATCGTGAAAAGCGTGCTCGTCGTGACCGGGGACAACGTGCTCTTCGGCGCCTTGCTGACCCGGCTGGCGATGGTGGCCGGGCTGGCGTTGCTCTGTTACGCCTTGCCCGTCCTGTGCCGTCATCTCGGCAACCGGCCGGAACGCGCGCTGTGGCTGACGGTGGCGAATCCGTTGATGGTGCTGTGCGTGGTGTCGGGCGGGCACAACGACCTGCTGATGACCGGACTGCTCGCGGCGGGGACGGCGCTCGTGCTCACTCGTGCGCCGGGGGCGGGGTTCGCGGTGGTCGCGCTGGCCGCCGCGGTGAAGGCGCCCGCGGCTGTGGCGTTGCCGTTCCTGGTGTGGGTGTGGGCGGCGCGGCGATCGGGCGGGCGGGTTTCGGCGCGTGGCTACGTCTTCGCGTTCGCGGCTTCGGTGTCCATTGTGGTCGTCGCGTTCGGACTGTGCAGCGTCGCCGCCGGGGTAGATCTCGGCTGGCTCCGGACGCTGGGCGGGAATTCGGTGCTGGAACCGTGGATGTCGCTTCCGACCTCGGCAGGGAAGATCGCCGGTGCGGTGCTGCCCGGCTCCTCGGGGTCCGTCGCGGTGTGCCGGGCGGCGGGCTGGGTCGTCCTCGCCGGTTCGGTGACGTGGTTGTGGTGGCGGTCGCGGGCGGGTGGCGGGGCCCCGCGGCCCGGGGGCGCGGGGGCCCCCCCGGGCCCCGGGGGGGGGGGCGGGTTTTCACAAAAAAGCCCGGCGCCCCCCCAGCCACGGGAAGAC
>NZ_JBHYIQ010000011.1:100333-169987 GCF_042739895.1 Amycolatopsis sp. NPDC059021 | reverse complement strand
AACGCGGGCGGCAACCCGTTCAACGAATACATCGTCACCGGGTCCGGGTGGAACACCGCCAACCGCATGTTCGTCGCGGACTTCTCCGGCGACGGTTCCGCCGATCTGCTGGCCACCACCCCCGGCGGCGAACTGCGCTACTTCCCCAACAACCGCGCCAGCAACGCCGGCGGTGCCCCGTTCAACGAATACATCGTCACCGGATCCGGGTGGAACACCGCCAACCGCATGTTCGTCGCGGACTTCTCCGGCGACGGCTCCGCCGACCTGCTCTCCACCACCCCCGGCGGCGAACTGCGCTACTTCCCCAACAACCGCGCCACCAACCCCGGCGGCGGCCCCTTCAACACCTACCAAATCACCGGATCCGGCTGGAACACCGCCAACCGCATCATCACCAACACCACCGAACAACCCACCCTCGCCCCCTGACGAAAGGAACATCGGGCGCCGGGGGCGGAGTGCGCTCCGCCCCCGGCGCCCGCCCGGCCGGTTGTCACGACGGTTCGGACAGCGCACCCGAGCTGCTCCGCCCGGCCAGTCCCGGGGGCCGGGGCTCACCGGCTTCGCGGCTGCCGTGCGCGGCGAAGATGCTCTCGGCTTCGGACCAGGCGGACTCGGCCTCGTCGTTCTTTCCCAGTACGGACAAGGCGATCGCACGGCTGCGCAGGGTCCGCGCGCGCCACAGCGGCAGCCGCAGCTGGCCCCACCGGTTCAGCGAGCGCCGCAGGTAGTCCAACGCCGCCTCGGGAGTGCCAAGGGCCAGCTCCCACTCCCCCAATGTGCGCAGGACGAGCGCCTGGCCGAAGCCGTCCTTCATCTCCGAACAGGTCTGCAGGGCCTCGAGAAGCCGATCGTTTTCCCGCTCGGCCGTTCCCTGCCGGATCCGGACCTTCACCAGCGCTTGCACGGCGTACGCGGTCATCAACCGGTCGCCGGTGGCGGCCAGCAGTTGCAAGGCCTCCTCACAGGCTTCGGCGGCCTCGGGCAACCGCCCCGCGGCACGGTGCACGAGGCCGATCGTGCGCGACACCAGGGCGACACCGTGACGGTCTCGCAAGTCGTGATACGCGTTGTGCGCGCCGATGCACTCACGCAGTGCTTCGTCGAGCTTTCCCAGTTCGGTGAGGATCAGGCCGCGACAGTGCCGCGCCCTGGCTTCGGCGACCCGATTCAGCCGGGGCAGCGCCTCGTCGACCGTCATCAGCGCCTCGGCCAGGTGTCCTTGTTCGCGGAGCACCGAACCGAGCATCACGCGGGTGACGGCGGCACCGTCGAGGTCGTTCACCTGGTCGTATGCTTGCAGGGCTTGGTGATAGTAGTCGGCGGCCTCGTCGAGCCGGTCCTGCTCGCCCCGCAGCCAGCCGAGTCCGGTCAGCAGCAGGCCCTGCCCGGAGAAGTCGTGGGCCCGCTTGGTCGCTTCCAGTGCGGCATGGTGCGTGCGCCACCACTGGTCGAAGTGGTTTCGCGTCACGAAAAGCGACGCACACAGCGCGGACGCCAGCCGTGCGGCCGCGGCGGCGAGCCCGAGATCACCGGCCCGCTCGACGAGGTGGACCAGCGTCGCCTGTTCGAGATCGAACCAGGCGAGTGGATGGGCGCCGACGGCAGCGCGGAGCTGCTCGTGGTCCGGCTGTTCCCCGTCCGGGCGGGACGCCTTCAGCACCCGCATCGGCGTTCCGCCCGAGGCCGTCTCCACCAGGACGAAAGCCCGATGCGCGGCCCTTTCCGCGGCGGTCTCCAGCGTGGCCCGCTCGTCCTCCGCCTCGGCTCGCTCCCAGGCGAAGACGCCTACCAGGGTGTGCATGCGATAACGCCGGTCCCCGACCACGTCGAGCAACTGGGCGCGCACCAGCGTGTCGAGCAGGACCTCCGCCGTGTCGTCGTCCGTGTCCAGCGCGGCCGCGACGAGCCAGATACCGAGCTCCGGCGCACCGAGCCAGGCCAGCCACCGCAGGGCGCGGCGCTCGGCGGGGCCGAGACTGTCGTAGCTCAACGCCATGCTTCCGCGTACTTCGAGATCCCCGACCGCCAGCTCGTCGAGGACGCGACGTTGTTCACGCAGCCGCGCGGCCATGCGGGCCAGCGACAGGTCGGGCCGTGCCGCCAGACGTCCGCCCGCGATGCGGATCGCCAGGGGAAGCCTGCCGCACTGCCGCACGATCTCTTCGGCCGCGTCGCGATGGGCGACCATGCGTTCTTCGCCGATGATCCGGCCGAGGAGGGTCAGGCAGTCGGCTTCGTCCATGATCCCGAGATCGACGTGTTCGGCCCCTGCCAAGGCGTCCAAGCGTCTTCGGCTGGTGACCAGGCACGCACACCGCCGGCCGCCGGGGAGCAGCGCCCGGACCTGCTGCTCGTTGGCGGCGTCGTCCAGGACCACCAGCACCGCCCGGGAGGCCAGCAGGGACCGGTACTGCGCGGCGCGTTCCTCGACCGTGGAAGCCACCGCGGAATCGGGGACACCCAGGGCACGCAGAAATCTGCCGAGCGCTTCGGACGCTTCGACCGCGGTGCCGTGCACACCCTGCAGATCGATGTAGAGCTGACCGTCCGGGTAACGGCCGGCCAGCCCATGGCTCGCACGAACGGCCAGCGCTGTCTTCCCGGACCCCGGCTTGCCCGCGACGACGACCACCTGCGCGGTACTTTCGCGCAAGCGGCGCAGTTCCTTCGCCCGTCCGGTGAAGTCGGCCATGTCCAGGGGAAGCTGCCCCGGGACGGCCTCGGCCTTCAGCGTGGGCGGGATGCCGTGCAGCACCTGCCGGTGCACCTCCTGAAGCTCCGGTCCCGGCTCGACCCCGAGTTGATCCACGAGAAGCTGCCGTCCTGCCTGGTAACACGCCAGCGCGTCCGCCTGCCGTCCCGCCTGGTGGAGGGCGAGCATCAGCTGGCCCCGTAGCCGCTCCAGAAGGCCGTGCTCGGCGACGAGAGTGGTGAGTTCGTCCACCAGTTCGTCACCGAGACCGAGTGCGAGGCACGCGTCGAAGCGTGCCTCGATGACCGCCAGCTTGAGGCTTTCCAGCCGGGCGGCGGAGGTAGTGGCGAAACGACAGCTCAACCCCGTCAGCGCGAGACCGCCCCAGGTCGCCAGCGCCAGTTCGCAGTACCGCTTGGCGGCCTTGTGGTCACCGGCGGCCGCCGCGGTGCGGCCTTCTTTCGCCAGGCGGGTGAACTCCCGGTAGTCGAGGGTGCTCTCGCCGAGGATGAGCTGATAGCCCCCTGGCCTGGTCACGATTCCCACTTCGGGAAGCGCTTTGCGGAGCGACGACACGTAGGTGTGCAGTGAGGCCGACGCCGTGGCCGGGGCTTCCTCGTCCCAGATCACATCGATCAAGCGCGCGGAAGTCACCAGAGCTTCCTCCGCGAGCAGTAGTGCCGCCAGCAGGGTTCGCGGCTTCTGACCGCCGAGCGGGACGAGTTCGCCCTCCCGGACAGCTTCCACCGGACCGAGTACACGCAACTTCATGTTTCCCCCACGGAAATCGGCTTCGTACACCCCAGGTTCGCCTTCCACAGGGCAGGCCGCCACGGAAGGCTTTTCGCACACTTCGCCGGGAGCCCCAGACGCCCGGCGGATCACCTTCCCCGGAATAGCGGGGAGGGCAGGGAAGGAAAGGGGAAAAACCGCGAGACCACGCGCCGTCGCACCATACCCGGCTCCATCAATCCCCCTTGAGAAAGCGTTTCCGTGGCCTCAACCGCGATGCCCGACAACCTGCTTACCCATCCCCTGTCGGCATCGGATGCCGCCGTCCGTCGTTACCGAAAAGGCGGGACAATCACCCGAATGGCGCCCTGGAAGAACCGTGCCCTCGCGAACACCGCCAAGCTCTGTCAAGCTATCCACTGAACGGTCGATATCGAGGACTCCTTACGCACCGCAGTTACCCATCGACCGCGAGCCCCTTGCAAGAGCCCGGCCGAGGCGATTGCCGCGAGCCGGCCAAGGTATTCGAACAGGATCGAATTCGATGCGCCCTTGTTGTGTCATGTCGTGTCGGTGCGCCGACGGAGCGCTACCGGCGCCGGCGTTTCAAGCCGGATACCGAAGCCCGCTTCATCTCGGTCCCTACGTCCTTAGTGGACGGTAGGCGTGCACGCGGGACGCGGGTCACGCGCGCGCCCGAAGGTGCGGCGGTAGGCAGTGGGGTGGTGTCGAGCGCGCGCCGGCCGCCGAACACCAGTGTTACGACGCCTATCGGTGGATTCGCGAGCAGGCGGAGACGCGGTGCTGGGCCGAGCGCCGGGTGTCGGTGGGCGGAGCGAGCGCCGGGGGCAAGCTCGCGCTCAGCGTGCTCGTCCAAGCCCTGCAAGACGGAGAACCCACCCCGGTGGCCGCCAGCCTGGAATACGCCGTCGGCGACCTCTCCCTGCCGGATGCGAGCCGCACCAGCCCAGCAAGCGGCCCATCGTCGGGCAGTGGATGATGCGGATGGTTCGCCGCACCTACTTCCAGGGCCCCGATCTCGACGATCCGGTCGTGTCCCCGGCCAAGTACCCGAAGCTGGGCGACTTCCCGCCGTTGCTGGTCCTCACCGGCGGGCTGGAAACGCTGCGCGGCGAGATGCACGCACTCGCCCACGCAGCCCGCACAGCCGGGGTCGAGGTCAGCTACCACGACTTCCCCGACTCCGACCACGGCTTCACCCACGTCACACCCGTCGAACCGCGCGGAGCGCCATCACCATGATCGGCGACCACCTACGCGCCGCCTTCGACAGGTCGTAGACCCGTACCCGTCGCGTGCTCCGGCGCCTTCCGGCCGCGCCGGAGCGCACGGTAAACCGAACACGGACGGCCCCGCGCCGTACCGGCCAGGACCACGAGGAAGAGATCCACCAGCCAGGCTGCCAACGAACCTACAACCCGGGATCCGAGCTCCGGGCGTCCAGCGCCTGCGAGAGCGCGCTCATGCTGACGTCGACTATCGCGCGGAGCTGCTTCCGGCTCGCCCCGGCCCTGCTCATCACGGCCAGCGACTGGTTGACCGCCGCGATGTGCACGGCGAAGTTGTCGGCGTCGCCGTCGGCCAGGTTCACGGCGTTCAAGGCGGTCCGCAGCCGCGCACGCTGAAAACCCAGGGCTTCGATCGCGCGCGCGGCGAGGTCAGGGCTCAGCACCGGTATCGCCATCGCGGTCTGAGCGACCAGGCATCCGTCCGGCAGGCCGGGATCAGCGATACGTTTCAGCGTGACGCCGAAAAACTCCCGTATCGCCCGCAGCGGTTCCCCCGGCGCGCGCGAAAGGGCCTGCTCGTACTGCTCCCCATACCGCGTGGCGTAGCGGTCCAGGCAGCGCAGATAGAGCGAATCCTTGTCGCCGAACGAGGAGTAGAGGGAGCTGCGGTTCAATCCGGTCGCCCGGGAGAGGTCGTCGACAGACGTGTCGGCGTACCCGGCCCGCCAGAACTGGATCATCGCCGCATCGAGCACGACGTCCACATCGAACTGCTTCTTCCCGGCCATCACGCACGCACCTCGTTCCTGAGCCAAGCCGTTGCGCCCACCCTAGCGCATCTTGAACCAGACAGTTCAAGATGCGCTAGGGTCGGAGACATGACCAACACCGCCACGAACCGCTCCTGCGACCAGAACCCGATCTCCGGGTTGCCGCTGCACGACCTCGCGGGATTCACGCACCGCTGGGTCGACGCGGAAGGCGTCCGGCTTCATGCCGTGGAAGGCGGCCGGCCGACCGGCCCCGCCGTCGTCCTGCTCGCCGGATTTCCGCAGACCTGGTGGGCCTGGCGCAAAGCGATGCCGGGCCTTGCCGAGCGATTCCACGTGATCGCGATCGACCTGCCGGGACAAGGCCACTCCGACCGCCCTCACGACAGCTACGACACGCACACCGTCGCCTCGCGCGTCCAGACCGCGGTGACCGCGCTCAACGTGCCGAAGTACTGGCTCGTCGCCCACGACATCGGAGCCTGGGTTGCCTTCTCACTAGCCCTGACCCACGAAGAACATCTGCACGGCCTCGCCCTGCTCGACGCCGGCATCCCCGGAATCACCCTCCCGGACGCCATTCCCACGGATCCCGACCACGCCTGGAAAACCTGGCACTTCGCGTTCCACCTGGTGCCCGATCTTCCCGAGACACTGCTCGCCGGCCGCGAACGTGATTACGTCGTCTGGTTCTTGAAGGTCAAAGCACTGTCCCCGAACACATTCGACAGCACCGAGATCGACCATTACGCCGCCGCTGTCGCGGCCGAGGACGGCCTCCGAGCGTCTCTCGCCTATTACCGCGACGCCGCGGAATCCGCACGTAAGAATCATGACGCCCTTGCCCGACAGCACTTGGCCATCCCGGTCCTGGGAATCTCCAGCTCCCACGGCTCGATCCCCGACATGGCAGCTTCCCTCAGCCCCTGGGCACACAACACGACAGGCGTCGTCATCCCCCAAGCCGGACACTTCATTCCCGACGAGCAGCCCGACGCAGTTGTCGACGCGCTGACCGCCTTCATCAATCACGAACGTGTGCGGTAGTCCGGGCAGCACCATCATCAGGACCGCGGCACCCTCGCCGCACACTGCCAACAAATGCGTCCGACAACCGACGGCATCATGCACATGACTTCCGGCCATCGATGACAAGTGAAGGAAATCGTCGGCATGAAGGTTGACCGTACTCGAATCCGAATGATGGAGACGTATTCGCGGCGAAGCGGACCCTCTTCGAGATAACTCAAAACCTGCGCTTCCTCTACACCGAACACGCCACAGGCCCCGCGCTCAACTTCTGGCACCGTAGAGGTCCTCACGGAGGCGAGCTGCCATCACCTCGTCTCGGCATCGGGGGCAGTGGTGGACGGGACGAGCAGGCCCGAGGGAGCCGCGGTCATGTTGGGGTAGGGCAGGTCGACGAAGCTCTTCGGCGTGAGGCCGTGGTCGCGGAACAGTTCGAGGTATAGCCGCCAGGCCATCGCGTTCTTGGTGCGCTGCTCGATGTTCGGGATCTGGTCGATCGCTTTGAGCATCACCTCGTACATCTCTGACGCCGTGACCGGCTTCGTGGCCGGCCGGCCCGCCCTGCGCTGGTCCATCGCCCAGTTCTGCCAGTATCGGTCGAACGCGGCGTGCGTCGCGCGGTCCAGGAGCACAGTGTCCGCTCTGTCGCGGCTATAGCCGGGCACCTTGCGCATGAACGAGGTGGGCGCGAGATGCGCGGACTGCACGTCCTTCCCGGAAACGCCGTAGCCGCGGCGCGCGGCCGGGGCCGCCCGATGCGGTTGGGTGGCGAGGTCCACCGTCCCCGGTTTGCCGGGCGGCCCGGTCAGCCCCGCTGCGCGGGCGTCGCGTACCGCGGTGGCGACGTCGACCGGGCCGGCCTTGGTGGAGGCCGGATCCAACTGCAGCTCCTCGCTGATCTCCTCCCAGATCTCGGGGCCCTTCGACGGTTTGCTCGGCGTGGGGCCGGGCGTGCTCCCGCCGCTACCACCGCTACCACCACTCGACGCCGGGCCCTCGCTCACGCCCGGCCCGCCAGGAACCGGCGGGGTGATCACGGCGAGCGAGGCCAGCCGTTGCATCGCCGACGCGGTTTTCGGCACCACCGCGGCCGCGGCGACAGGCATCCGCACGAGTCCCGCCTCGGTCACCGCATCGACGTACCCGGTCGGCGGCGGGCCCTCGTAGGGACGACCGCCACCGGTGCCGGGGCCGCGCCCGCTGACGCTGCGGCCCATCACCCTGCTCAGCAACACCATCAGGAGGGCGAAGCCTCCCTCGATGATCGCCTGCGACAGTGCCTCGCCCGCCACGCGCAGGTCCTGATCGGTGGTGGCTTTCGCCGCCGCGAGGAACCGTCCGAAGTTCGCGGCCACCCGCAACACCGTCATTCCCGCGAAGAACACGCTGACCGTGAGGGTCGCAAGGGCGATGCCGTCGGCGACCCAACCCGCCGGGGACCACTGGGCGGCGATGTAGAGCACAGCGAAGGCCCCCATGATGCCCAGGGACTGGGGGGTGAAAAGGGCCTTCACCTGAGCCCACGCGTCCGGGGCGAGATGCGGCTCGGCGTAGCCCGCGGCCTTGAGCAGTTTGCGCACGACGCTCATCGCAGCCACATCAGGCTCGACCTGGGCCTGCGGTGCCTGGGTATCCCGAAGGCCGGGCGGTGCCGCGTCGAGGGCTTCGATGTCGTGTACGAGTTGGTTGTCCGGGCTCGGATCGAGCCGCGCCGAGGCCGACCGGAGGTGGCCGCGGGTTGCGGGGTCCAATGCTTCCAGCTCGGCGCGCTGGTCGGCTGCGCTCATCTTGGTCAGCGCGCGGACCGCGTTTGCCCAGTTCCGTTTCGCCACCGCGTCGCTGAACCGGACCGCGAGATCGGCGGCGGGCTCGGGGGCGATCTGCCTACGTAGCACCGGGGGCCCACTCGCGGCGCCGACCAGGCCGGTCTGCCCGGCGGCGACCGAGTCGGCCTCGCGCTCCGCGTGGTCGTCCTGCCCGCCGATCCGGATCGGTCCCGGGGCCGGCGTGGCGTGCCGGTGCTGTGCCACGTGGGTCAGTTCATGGGCCAGCAGGCGGTCGCCCGCGCTCGTGCCCGGCGCGTACTGACCGGCGGCGAAGACGATGTCGTTGCCCACGGTGTACGCGTCCGCGCCGACCGCGCGGGCTGATTCGGCCGCGCGCCCGCCGGTATGCACACGCACCTGGCTGAAGTCCCGGCCGAACCGGGGCGCGAGCGCGGCATGGGAGGAGTCCTCCAGCGGCGCACCGGGCGAACCGAGCACCTCGCCAACGATCTGCGGTGCCCGGACCGGCACCTGGTGTGAGACGGAGGCAGCGGAGCTGGGGCCCGAACCTGCCGCCGCCCGGTTGTCGAATTGACGGGTCACCCGAACCCCCCGGGAACGTTCTCGGCTATGCGCCGGATGTCGTAGGAACGGTGTAACCGAGCGCCGTCACCGCCGCGTCACCAGGACCTGAACGTATCCATCGAATCGGGACGTGCTCAGTATCAGATCCAGAGGAGGAGTTACCCGGCAGCCACACGTCCAGGTTGCTGGCAGACGGTTCTGCGTCCCCTCCGGGGCACGTATTCCCCGGCGAGCTCGCCGGTCTCGGTCACGCCGTGGTCACGCGCCTGGGAGGGGACGCAGGTGGGCGTGGTCGCCGAACTGGGAACCGAGTGCATGACCGCGCTGGATGTAGAGGTGGTGACGCCGATCGGTAGTGGCAGGACCGACGATGGCCAGGCACATGGGCCGCTGCCTGTGCCTGCTTTCCGGTGGTGGCCGCATCACGGCCGCCACCGGAAAGCACATTCACGACAGGATTAAGGCATTATCAGACACAGCCTAGGGCCGGTACTCGTAGGCGCCCGCGTCGACTGCGGTACCCGCGTACACCGCGTTGCCGTCGACGTCCTTGTCGGCGTACTTGGCCACACCGAGATCGATCGCCGGACTGCCCGCCTTGAGGACCAGGTTGGCCGAAGACGAGAAGCGCGGGTCGGCCACCTTGTCCGTCGCGGACGGCGTGAACTGCCGCTGACCACCGTAGAACACGTTGTGGTCGGTGTTCGTGAAACCGGTGTCGGCGTATCCGACCTTCTTCGCGGCGTAAATGACGTTCTGGGTCAGCTTGAGCGTCTGGTTCGTGCAACCGCCGTAACAGACCCAGCCCTCCGAATCCGCATTTCCCAGCCGGACCGAGTTGTTGCGGAACACCGTCCCCAGAACCGGCCCGTTTCCGTCCTGAGCGCCACGGGTCACGATCCCGCCACGCGTCTTCTCCCCGAAGATCGCGTTGTATTCATAGACATTCCCGGTCATGACTCCGTCCGGGTCGTCGCCGCTCGTACCCAGTTCCGTGAACGATTCGTTGTCGTCGGAAATGTTGTGGTGGATGATGTTGTCGGAGCCCCAGAAAACCTCCACGGCTGCGCCGTCGAGGCCATAGTCGTAGCTGGTCGCGATCGAGCCGCTGATCCGGTTCCAGCCGACGTCGGAGTGGTTGCCCTGCAACAGAACCCCGAACGCGCCCGAATCGTCGTTGCCGCCCGGCGTGTTGACGGTCATGTGGTTGTTGTCGACGAGGTCGTTCTGCGTGACCTCGGTGAAGTCGGCGGCCGGCGCGATGTAGACGCCCGCGCCCGCACCGGTGATCAGGTTCGACAGCACCTTGTCGTGGTCGCCGGTCACCTCCACACCGGCCCACTTGCAGCGTCCGGCGTCCGCCGCGACGCCGACCTGCAAATCCTGCACCCAGACGTAGTCACCGGGCAGCTTGACGCACGCCTCGTCGTTGCCCTGCACGATCGGCCGCGCGCCGTCGCCGTACGCGCCGATCGCGATCGGGGCGGACGCGCTCCCCGAGCCGGTCACCGTCAGCCCGCCGCTCCAGGTCCGGCCGCGGCGCAGCAGCACCGTGTCACCGGGCTTGAGGGTGACTCCCGAGACCTTCGCCAGTGTCTTCCACGGCGTGGACTGCGAGGTGCCGCTCGCGCTGTCGCTGCCGAGGGCCTGGTCGACGTAGTAGGTGGTGGTGGTGGCCGCTTCCGCGCCAGCCACCGCGAGTCCGGAGACGATCATCGCGGTCAAGGCGCCGAGGGAGAAAAGTTTCCACATGCCGCGCGACCGTACGAGCGACCCGTACACAGGCCGTACAAAACCCTCAGGCCGCGAGCCCGCAGACCGACACCGGCGTTCGGGACCTGTCCCGCAGTGTGTCCGTACGGTGCCGAAGATGCGGGTACTGCGCGCGGTCTTCCTGGCCGCCGGGACCGTGGTTGTCCTGATTTTCCTGCTCGTGGTGGGAGTGGGGCTCGTCCAGCACTTCAGCCAGCCCACCGAGCAAGAGGTCGTCGCGCGTCACGCGGCCCAGTTCGCCGCGCTCCGCGACGACCTGCGGGGGCTCGCTGCGCTCCTGCCACCGGTCGGCCAGATCCGCGTGACAAGCTGTGCCGGTCCCTCACCGGGCGGCAAGCCTTTTGTCTACGACAAGGCCGATCCTCGCGGTAACACCATCGAACTGGTGATGCTCAGCGACCTGGCGGCCCCCGGTAATGCCCGGCGAGGTGAGGAGCTGGTGGACTCGCCCCTGCTCAACCTGATCGCCGGCAAGAACCCGGACGCCGACGACTTCGCCGACAAGCGAAGAGTCCAGGTCATCGACGCGATGGCGGAGATCCGTTACGTCGGGGTGGTCCGTGTCTCGGCACTGAGGCCGGGAGTGGCGACAGGCTCCCTGGTCTTCACACCCGGGGCCATGGAGGTCGAGGCCATCATCGTCGCTCTCCAGCCACGCGCGGTCGTCTGTACCGTCCTCGCCAAGGCCACCAACAGCGGCCACCTGAGCTACGTCACCGGACGCCGGGACCTTGACGCCGCAGCGCAGGAGAAAGTCGACCTTGACCTCCGGGCGAACGCGATACAGCAGCTGGAAGGCGGACTCAACGCTCTGGGGCAGGGCACGTTCACCAACCTGACGTGGCGACCACGCCGGTGGCACCGAGCTGGGCGAGTTCGCCCCGGCCACCGAAAGACAGATCGCAAGTGGCCACGACAGACACCGGGATGCACCGCCACCCGCGGGCGGGCGAAAGCCGCGCCCACGACCCGCTGTCGATTATATGTACCACAGTACACATAACATGGTACAGCTGTACACAAAGTACGCTGGGCGGGCAACACCCACTACCCCGGCAGGGAGAGACCAAGGAAAGCCGACCCCGTCACCGGTGGCGCCGCCGTCGCACGGCGTGCATCCGCACGCCCGCGAGAAGCACGAGAGCGACGGCCCCGAAGAAGACCGCCATCGCCACCTGACCACGCGCGAGGTTTCCCGCACAACCGACGCACAACGCGAACGTCATCGGTGCCCACATCAGAAACTCCTTTGATACCAGCAACTACGTGTCCTGACCGGCGGAAGAAACCCGCAGCGTCAGTTCCCTGAACCGGACCCGGCCGCCGCGGCATCGAGGTAATGCCGGTAGATCCCGACGGGGTCGTCCAGGCGCCGGGCGAGCTCGTAGCGCGCTCCACGGAGCGGGTCCACATCCCATGAACCGATGTCCGAGTGGAGATCGACGTCGTGCGGCATCAACGCACCGTCGTCCCCATGGCTCCCGCGTACGATCACGCGGTCACGCTGTGCGGCCCCATCCGCGACGATCAACAATCACCGGCGCAAATTTACGCGACCCCGACGAACGGGTGGGCGTTCCTGACGCCGCCCATACGCGATGTGCCCCGCCCCACAACAAAGCAAGAGCTGATCACCTGATCGCGTCCTTCGACGGCCGTAGCCTGTTTCCCGGATTTCTCCACCGATCACCTCTGACGGGGCGCCTGTCCCCACGTTCACACTGGAGCCGTGGCGGACGCATGATCAAGGACGATCGTGCGTCCGCCCGAGTTGCTCGCGGGAGGACACCATGATCGCTTCGGCCACACCGATCTCCGGGGCCAGGTGAGCCGGCGGTGACGGAAACCATCCGGATCGTGCGCGCCGTCCTGGTCGCCGCGAACGCTCCGCTCGGGCAGGCCGCTATTGGCCCTGCTCCCCCTTCCGCACGACCTCCACCCGGTACTGTGGCCGCCTCACCCGTCCACCCCTTAGCGCCTCGCGATCACGGCCGCCATGATCGCGGACTTCGTTCTCATGACCGTGCTGTTCTTCGACGGCAGTGCGGAATCTCAGCGCTTCAGCTGGTCCTGCAGGTCGCTGGTGAAACTGGCGAGCCGGGTGTAGATCCCGGGATGCTCCCGCTCTCCGCAGCCGGCACCGCCGGAGACGATGCCGATGACAACGCCGTCGACCAGGAGCGGACCGCCGGAGTCTCCTTGGCACGCGTCCTTGCCACCGTGGGGATCGCCCGCGCACAGCTTGACCCGCCGGTCGTAGTCGCCATAGGCCGCGGCACAGTCCTGATCGGCCATGACGGACACCGTGACCCCGTTGAGCGTGGTCGCCGGCGCACCGCTCGCGCTCACCCGTCCCCATCCGACCACGGTCGCCTGAGTACCCGCCGCGTAGCGCCCCTCGTCTCCAGGGCCCGCGAACTTCGCCGGCCGGTACCGCAACTGCCCGTCGAGCCGCAGCACGGCGATATCGTTGCTCTGGTGCGCATTCTCGTAGCCGGGGTGCACCCAGCTCCTGCGAACCCCGACATCGACGCCGTCACTGTCGCCCGGATGCTGACGTCCGGCGACGACCCGCATGCCGTCCGCACTCGCCGCCGCGGCACAGTGCCCGGCGGTGAGGACGGCGTCGGGGGCGACCAGCACGCCGCCGCACCGCCCCTGCGCCGAATTCACCATGACCGCGAACGGATAGCCGGTGACCGGCACCTCCCGGCCGCCGATGATCGCGTGCGCCGTGTCCACGGGAAACACCAGCACCACCGCAGCCGCGGCGACCGATACCACCCTGACCTTGCGCATCCGCGCAGCCCGCATCCGCACTTTCCCTTCCGTTCAGTCTTACGGTCCCTCGCGGCGACAACCAGAAGATTCCACCCGGCATGGCCGCACGCGCCGGAGCGTAGTCACGCCGATCACCACACACGAGGAAAGTCGCACGATCGTGTAGGCCCGCCGGCCAAGCGGCCCGGGTGACGGCTGGTGCGGGCTCTCGCGCTGGCCGGTGCCGTCGTGAATGGTCCATTGTGGACGCCTACCGCGGTGCGGCAAGGAACCCGCGCGATCGCGGTACTAACCTTGGCGGAGCTGGGTCAGGGTGTGCTCGACATTGCGGCGAGTGGCCTGTGCGGCGCCGTCCGGATCGCCGGCCTCGATCGCGGCGACGAGGTCGTGGTGGGCCCGGTGGTGATCGGTCGTGCTTTCTTCGCCGGTGTCCAGCGTGGTGAGACTGGTGGCCACCGCGCGCAGGGCGTCCAGGAAGGAGTCGAACACCTCGGTCAGCACCGGGTTGTGGGCCGCCACCACGACAGCCCGGTGGAAGGCGACGTCGGCGTCGAGCAGTTCGGGCAATGAGCCGGCCCGGTCGCGGGCCGCCAGCGCCTTGCGGAGCGCCTTGAGGTCGGCGGTGGTGCGGCGGGCCGCGGCCAGGCTGCCCGCCTCGACCTCCAGTGCGACGCGGACTTCGTACACGTCGATCA
This sequence comes from Amycolatopsis sp. NPDC059021, assembly GCF_042739895.1. NCBI lineage: Bacteria > Bacillati > Actinomycetota > Actinomycetes > Pseudonocardiales > Pseudonocardiaceae > Amycolatopsis > Amycolatopsis sp. NPDC059021. Next base: position 155,908 of record NZ_JBHYIQ010000011.1, on the reverse strand, counting down.
CCGCGGCCCTGCGCAACCTGCGGTCCAAATCGGACAGTGGGGTCGCGGAGGCGACGTAGGTACCCGAGCCCTGCTGAGAGTACAACTGGCCGGCGGAGATCAGGGCGCGGACGGCCTCCCTCGCGGTGGACCGCCCGACCCCGAGCAGTTTGCTCAGTTCGATCTCGTTGGGCAGCTTGGCACCGACCGGCCACTCGCCCTCGCCGATCAGCCGGCGTAGTTCGGCCGTCGCCGCGTCGACCAGTGAGGTTCGCTGTACCGCCCGGACCGTCATGTCGTGTTCCTCTCCCCTGTCGAAGGCCTGGTCGAGTCGGCGGACCACGGCGTACGCCAGGACAATGTATCAGGTCACCAGCTCCTCAGAGGGCTTCTCGGACGCCTGAGCGGGCAGGACGCGATCGCGCAGCCGGGTACCGAACAGCACGGCGGCACCGAACACCACGAGCACCACACCGAGTGTGAACCGCAGGCCCTCGGCGTCGGCGAGCCAGCCGAACAGCGGTGAGCTCAGCCCGCCGACCGACATGGCAAGGCCGAGGGTCAAGCCGCTGGCGGTACCGGGACGAGAGGGCAGGTAGTCCTGAGCGAGGGTCACCTGATTGGCGAACGGCAGGAACATGGCCAGACCGAACAGCACGGCGCTGAGTTCCAGTACGAGAGGGTTCGGGCTGACCACCACCCCGGCCAGCGCCGGGATGCCCAGCAGGTACCCGGCCCTGATCGGCACCAGGCGGCCGAGCCGATCACCCAGCCATCCGCCGAGCACGGTCCCGGCGGCGCCGGCCAGCGTGAACGAGGTCAGGGTGACCGCCGCGGCCGTGGCCGAGGTGTGCAATTCGCGAAGCGCGTACAACGACAACAGCGAACTGACCGTCACATAAGGGATCGACCAGCCGACGGTCGCCGCGACCAGCCTGCCGAAGGCCCGCCAGTCATCCGGTATGTCCACAGTGGAATCCCTGGCCGCGCTTCCGCTGGTGACCAGAGCGGGGACATTGCGACGATTGAGCAGCCACAGCAACGCCATCACCACGGCCGGGACCGCCAGCAGGGAGGTGCCCGACAGACCGAACGATCCGACGATCACGGTGACCAGTGCGGGGGCGAGTGAGCTGCCCAGCGTGCCGCCCACCGAGAACAGGCTCATCGCCTGCTGCGACCGGCCGCCCGCCGCGCGAGCCTGGTTGGTGGCGGGTGGATGGTAGGCGGCCACGCCGATTCCCGCCACGGCAACACAGATCCACGTGAGCAGGTAGCCGTCCGCGAAGCCTGCGCCGGCGATCCCGGCGGCGGCCACGAGGAAACCCAGGGGTGCCAGCCAGTTGCGCGGGGACCGGTCCACGATCATCCCGAACACCGGCTGCACCACACTCGACAAACCCGTCGCGGCCAAGGCGATTCCGGACACCGCCGCGTAGCTGTAGTGACGCTCGCTCATCATGAACGGCAGCAACGCCGGCACCGAGCCCTGGTACAGATCGTTGACGACATGAGTCCCGGTCAGGAAACCCAGTTGAGCCTTTCTCATCGCTTCGCCCGCTCCAGTTGTGCCGCAACGGAAATGAGGGTCGTCTCGGCGCCGTGGCGGCCGGTGAGCAGCACGCCGGCGGGCAGCCCGTCCGGCGCCCGGTGCACCGGGACGGTCACCGAGGGCTGGCCGGTGATGTTGGCCAGCGGGGTGAGCGGGTGAAACTCCAGCATGTTCTCGAAGGTCCGCGCGGGGTCGGCATCGACGAGGCCGCCCACCAGCGGCGGCAGTCTGGCCGTGGTGGAGCCGAGGACGACGTCGAACCGGTCGTAGCGGCCGGCGATCCGGCGAGCGGTGGCCTGCAGCGACACCAGCGCGGACATGAAGGTCAGCGCGTCATGGCCCCGGGCCTTCTCCCGCAGCCACCGGGTCAGCGGCAGCAGGTCCTGCTCCCGCTCGGCGGGGACCGGCACCGAGCCGGCGAGCAGTGACCACACGACGGTGAACTCCGCGCGATAGTCGTCGGGGCCCGCCGACGCGGCCTCCGCGACGTCGTGGCCCAGCTCCGCGAGCAGCTCGGCGGTGTCGTCGCAGGCCTGCCGGCACGACGGGTCGTCGCTCCCGGGTCCCCGGATCACGCCGATCCGCAGCCGGTCCGGATCGCGCCGGGCGCTGTCCAGGAAGTGCCCGGCCGGCGTCGGCGGCAGCTGGTGGGCGTCGCCGGGGCGCGCGGTGCTCATGACGTCCAGCAGCAGCGCGGCGTCCGCGACCGTGCGGGCGATCGGGCCGGCGGTGGCCAGCCCGGCCGAGTCCGGGCCGGGCGCCGGGCTCACCCGGCCCCTGGTCGGCTTGATCCCCACCAGTCCGCAGCACGCGGCCGGGATCCGCACCGAGCCGCCCCCGTCACTGCCCTGCGCCGCCGGGGCGAGTCCTGCCGCGACCGAGGCGGCGGCCCCGCCGCTGGATCCGCCGGCGATGCGGGTGAGGTCGTGCGGATTGCGGGCCGGGCCGAACACCGTCTCGGTGTAGGAGGAGCACCCGAACTCGGCCGCGTTGGTCTTGCCCAGCAGCACCATGCCCGCCCGGCGTAGCTGCGTCACCACCGCCGCGTCCACCTCGGCCACCCGGTCGGCGAAGACCTTCGATCCGGCGGTGTACCGCAGGCCCTTCACCGGCCACGTGTCCTTCACCGAGATCGGCACCCCACACAGCGGCGGCAGATCCGGGGTGCCGGACGAGACCAGCGCCTCCGCCTCGCGGGCGGCCGCGAGCGCGCCCTCGTGGTCCACCGTGAGGTAGGCGCCCACCTGGTCGTTGTCGCGTTCGATCCGGCCCAGGTATTCCCCGGCGAGTTCGACCGGGGACACCTCGCGTGCCCGGACCGCGGCCGCCTGCTCCACGAGCGTCAGATCTGCCATCTCAACCCCTCATGTCATCTGAGGACTTGAACGGTAACCGACCACTCAGCGTCAGGCAACCCTTATCGGGCTCCAGTAGGACGTCCTGCTCAGCGCGGCCGGCGGCGAGACCCGGTGCCCGCTTTCGTCCACATTGGACATTTTGGCGAGCAAGTCCCACCGCCCGGCCATCCCCGCAAGCCCCCTGTTCGAATTCGGCGAGGTGACGCCGATTTGGCGGTTCCGGCAAGATCGGCGACGCCCCTACGTTGTGGTTGTCGATCTCGTGGAACGAGAGGAAACCCCGCCATGCCCGCTGCCGCTTCCCGCATCCGCGCCATTTCCGTGGCCGGCGATGACCTGGCCGTGCGAGTCAGCACCGACGAGGACCCCGCCGAGGACGCGCCGATCCTGCTGCCCTCTTTGGGCGAATACCCGGTGTACGGCGACTTTTCCTACGAGTACATGATCGCCGACAAACTCCGGACCGACGCGTACCGAGCGGCGGTGCGCGCACTGGCACCGGGGAAGGTCGTGCTGGACATCGGCACCGGCCAGGACGCGCTCTGGGCGGTGACCGCGGCGAACGCGGGCGCCGCACGGGTTTACGCCATCGAGGTCATTCCCGAGGCGGCCGATCAAGCTCGCCGGACGGTCGAAGCCGCGGGGCTGGCAGGCAAGATCACCATCCTGGACGGCCTGTCCGCCGAGATCGAGCTGCCCGAACGAGTCGATGTGCTGGTCTCGGAGATCATCGGCGCCATCGGCGGTTCCGAGGGCGCGGAGTACGTGCTCGACGACGCACGCCGTCGGTTTCTCAAGCCCGGCGGCGACTCCATCCCGCATCGGTGCGTCACCACCGTCGCCGCGGTCGACACGAGCACCGTGCTCCCGGACGGCGAACTGGCGTTTTCGCCGCTCTTCCTGCCGGATCTGGAGCAGATTTTCGCCAGCGTCGGCCATCCGTTCGATCTGCGGCTCTGCCTGCTCGGGCTGGATCAGGCGGAGTTCCTGTCCCCGCGAGCGGAGGTGGAGGAACTGCGCTTCACCGCCCCGATGGCCGGGAACGGGACCGACCGGGTGGAACTCCCGGTGACCAAGGCGGGCCGGTTGCACGGGCTCGCGCTCGGCATCCGGCTGTGGATCACCGGCGAGGAGGATCAGCCGATCGACTCCCTCGCCCAGCAGACCAGCTGGTGCCCCATCTACGTGCCCCTCTCGCTGGAGGGCATCGCGGTGGCGCGGGGTGACCGGATCACGCTGGAGCTCCGGCGTTCACTCAGTGACGACGGCGTGCACCCGGACTACGAGCTCACCGGCCGGATACTGCGCGCCGGCAGGTCCACTGTGGACATTTCGTGGCACTCCCCGCACCACGGCACCACGTTCCGCGGCTCAGCTCCCTACCGCCTGCTGTTCCCGGCCCAGGACTGAGGTCAAGGCCCTCGACGCCGCGGGACCGCGGTCCGCCGGTGTTCAACGCTCATTGATCACAAATGCATTCTCCGAGGTCATCCAGCCGCTGCCGCCATCCGGTTGGCAGCCATTCGAATGACGACGAGATCTTTTCTCGGCACACTTAGTTGAACCTGGTACCTTTGCCGAAGGAGGGCACATCAGACCGAGGTCGAGGATCCCGTTTACGGCGCACCACAGAAGACGATCTTCGGCGTCCGATCGAGGGGTTTACACCATGCCATACCCGCTCCTTTCGGGAGGGGTAATCATCGGTTATCGTTCCACATCGCGGAACGAGGCGACCGAGCGCCACAGTAGGTGCTACCTCGCATTTCCGGCTTTTCTTTCGAGTGAACGGAAGTGTTTCCGGTCACTCGCGCGTGACCCTGCTTCGCTGGTCACGCACCGGATCCTGCCCCTGAGGGCATGACCACTCGCGGCGCGTTCACCCGCCGCGAACACTCATCGTCGGACAGCCAGGGCACGGGACCGAATCCCTGACGGAGTCCGACGCGCGTTCCGCGCCGGACTCCGTCACCGATTAGACGTATCCCATCAATCGGCACACCTGCGTGCAAGTCCGGATGTGTCCGAAGAATGCATTGTTACGCCACTTGTGCGCCGATGTCGCATGGAGGTATTAGTAGTGTCGCTTCCGACAAGGGCAGGGCTGCTGCACACGGACTCGCACGGGATCCATAGCGTCCCGCTCACGACTGTCGAACAGGACGCCCTGCGCATGGCCATGGCGCTCGAGACCCGGGGAGTCCGGCAGGAGGACGCGGTCCTGCTGATAGCGAACAATTCAGCGGAGTACATTTCCGTCCTTTTCGGGCTCATCCATATCGGCGCGTCCATCGTCCTGGCCGACCCCCGCCAGCAGCCGGACCAGCATCGCAGGCTCGCGGCGTTGACCGGGGCGAGCTGGGCCATCACGGATGCCCTGCCCTCGGCAGGAGAGGCCGACAGCCTCGCCGACAGCGCAACGCCGCTGTTTCTCGGCGAGTTGCGGGCGGAAGCCATCGCCGGACGACCGGACCCGGCGGCGAAGCTGTCCACCGAAGCGTGGCGCGCGCGGGACGACGCGCTCATCACCTGCTCGTCCGGCACCACGGGCGCCCCGAAGGCCGTGGTGCGCTCGGGCAGATCGGTGTGGGACAACGTGGCGGCCACCCGGCGCCTGCTGGCCTACCGGGACACGGACGTCCTGCTCCCGCTGCTGTCGTTTTCCCACCAGTACGGCCTTTCCCTGGTGCTGGCGTGGTGGCTGACCGGCTGCTCACTCGTCGTCGCACCGTACGTGCGGGTGGACCACGCACTGGAGATCATCGCGCAGGCGGGGGTGACCGCCGTCGACACCACACCGTCGACGTACCACAGCCTCCTCGGCGTCCTCGACCGGCGGCCGGGCCTGGCAGGCAGGCTCGGCTCGGTACGCATGTGGTGTGTGGGCGGGGCACCGCTCGGGCCGGCGCTGGCGAACCGGTTTCAGGCCCGGCTCGGAACGCCGCTGCTGGACGGCTACGGGAGCACCGAAGCGGGGAACATCGCCCTGGCCACACCGCGCGACCCACTCGGCTGCGGTCGCCCGTTGCCCGGAGTCGACGTCGAGATCCGCAACGACAACGGGGATCCCGTGGCGCCCGGGGAGATCGGTGAGCTGCGGGTGCGTTCGGCGGGCTTGTTCGAAGGATATCTCGCCGAGGACGGCACTCTCGTCCGCCGGAACGGCGAGTGGTACGTGACGAACGACCTCGGTTATCGGGACGGCGACGGAAATCTGTACGTCCTCGGGCGTAAACATGCCGTGCACCGGCTCGGGTACACGCTGTACCCGGAGGAGCTGGCGCGCAAGGCCGAGGCCTGTGGCCGTGCGGTCGCCGTCGTCGCGCTGGAGGACGACCGGCGCGGCTGCCAGCTCGTCTTCGTCGTGGCCGATCCCGGCCTTCGCGACGCGCGCTACTGGCGCCGATCGCTGGGCGAGCACCTGGCGGAGTACGAGCAGCCCAACCACGTCGTGGTGGTGGAAAGCCTGCCGGTCAACGGAAACGGCAAAGCGGACCGGCTCCGGCTCGAGCGGATCGCCCGCGATTCCGTGCCCGCTCCGTCGTCGCGGGTACGCGCGGGCATGCCCGCCGCCGCGGCGTCGTTCCGGGAACGGGCGGCCCGGCTGGAAGCGCTTCACGCCGCGGTCAGCGCGGACCCCGGCCCCGTACTGGACATCCTCACCGAGATCTCCAACTTCCGGTCCGCCCAGGCGGAAATCGAGGTCGCGCTCGACACCCTGCGGGGCGCGGTCGAGGAGATCGACACCTACCGTCCAGGACCGGTCGCCAGCATGGCGGTGTTCATGCCCTCGAACGTCGTCTTCTACTCCTACGTCCTGCAGTTGCTCGTACCGGCCCTGTTCGCGGGCGAGGTCGGTTTCCGGCCCTCCGGCCAGGTCGCGGAGACCACCCGTCGGCTGCACGAGGTGCTGGCGGACATCCACGGGCTGCCCGTCACCCTGCACCAGCTCAGCCAGCGGCAGTTCGTCGAAGGCCCGGTCGCGCGGGCGGACCTGGTCACGTTCACCGGAACGTACAAGAACGCCGAGCAGGTCAGGGCGGCGCTGCGCGCGGACCAGCTCTTCCTGTACTTCGGGCAGGGGGTGAACCCGTTCATCGTCGGCCCGGACGCCGACCTGGACCTGGCCACCACCGATGCCATCCGCATCCGGCTGCTCAATTCCGGGCAGGACTGTTTCGGCCCGGACGTGTTCTTCGTGCACCAGAGCTGCTTCGACCGGTTCGTCGGCTTGCTGACCAAGCGGGTCGACGAACTGCGGTTCGGCCAGTACACCGATCCCGACGCGGACTACGGCCCGATGTACTACGACAGTGCGCTGGGCGCGGCGGCGGAGTACCTCCAGACACACGGCGACCACATCGTGTCCGGCGGCCGGGTGGACTTCCGCACCCGCCAGGTCCAGCCGACCGTGCTGGCCCGGCCGTTGAGCGCCAAGGCGCCGGTGGAGGACCTGTTCTCCCCGATCTTCAACGTGATGCGCTACGACACGGCCATCCAGCTCCGGGAACGTCTGGGTTCGGCCTTCTTCACCGAGCGCGCGATGGGAGCGATGGTGTACGGCGACGACCCCGGCACGGTGGACCTGCTCGCGGGCAGGCACACCGTGTGCCGCAATGCCACGCTGCTCGACGTCGACAACGGCAACGAGCCGTTCGGCGGTTACGGCATGATCGCCAATTACGTGGCCTACCAAGGAAAACGGATCGCGAAACCGCTGCTGATCTCGAAGGCGGTCGCCGAGCACCTGCAGGGCAGGAAGGTTCCCGCGTGAGCGACGTCGGCGAGCGAATCACGACCCGGTATCCGAATGCCTGGCACGCCGCCACGGACTACCTGCGCCAGCTCGGACTGGAGCTGGTTTTCGGCCTGCCCGCCGACGATCTGGAAGTGCTGCCCGCGGTGGAATCCGCGCGGCTGCGGATCATGCTGTGCCGGGACCAGCGCAACGCCGCGTTCATGGCGACCGGCTACGCGGCGCAGTCCGGGAAGCCGGGGGTCTGCGTCCTCGGCAAGGGCCCCGCGATCACCAACGCGCTGACCGGACTGCTCGAAGCGCGGAGTTCGGCCGTCCCGCTGGTGGTCCTGGCCGCGGGCACCGGCCAGGACCGGCGAGGTTCCGGGGCCTTCCAGGAACTCGACCAGATCGCGGTGACGACGCCGGTGGTGAAGTGGGCCCACCGGGTCGATCATCCCGATCGGGTGATTCCCGCACTGGAGAAGGCGTTCCTCGCCGCGACCGGCGGCGTGCCGGGGCCGGTTTACCTGGAGTTCCCCGATCATCTGCTCCGGCACGAGATCATCCGGGGCAGGCCGTGGTCCGGCCTGCCCCGGACCCCGCGCGGACCGGTCACCGATCCGGTGGACCACGCGGTGGTGGACGCCCTCCTGACCGCTCGCAGGCCGACGGTGCTGGCGGGTGGCGGGATGCGGCACCACAACGCGGACCGGATCGTGGAACGCTTCGCGGAACGGATCGGCGCCCTGCTGATCAGCACGGCGTCGGGCCGCGGCTGTCTCGACGAGAACCACGGGCAGTTCGGCGGTCTCGCCGGGCTGTACGCGCCGTCGGAGACGACCAAGCTGCTGAAGACCACCGACCTCGTCGTCGCACTGGGCAGCCGGCTGGAGGAGACGGCCACCTTCGGCTGGCCGGGCCTGGGGACGACGCTGCCCGTCCTGCAGGTCAACATCGATCCCCTGGACCTGTCCACCGAGTACTGGGGGCCGAAGGTGGCCGGGGACGCGGCCTCGGCGCTGCGCTCGTGGCTCGGCGTGCTGCCCGACGACCACGAGCCCGACCCCGGCTGGCTCGGCGAGATCGGCCGCTGCCGGGAGACGCTCCGGCACGATCGGCGGGAAACCCTCGCGCTCATGGGAAAGTCCGACGACCTCCATGTCGCCGAGGTACTGGCCGCGATCGAGAAGGTCGTGCCGCCGGAGCGGATCCTGGTGCAGGAGAACGGGTTGCAGGACATGTGGTCGTACCACTACCCCTTCTACACCTGCGCGGCCGAGGGCGGTTCGATCGTTCCCTCGGAACAGACCAGCCTCGGGTTCGGGGTCTCCGCGGCGGCGGGCGTGCGGCTGGCGGCCCCGGACCGGCCGGTGGTGGTCTTCGCCGGTGACGGGGCCTTCGCGATGGGCCACGGCGATCTCGGCACCGTCGTGCGTGAAGGCATCGGCGTGCTCTACGTGGTGCTGCACAACGGCGGCTACGGCTGGCTGCACAACCAACTGGACCGTCACGCGCTCGACGCCACCCGATACCCGTTCGTCTCGAAGGCCGGTGCCGTGCCTCGCGCAGGCGACCTGCCGGGGCTCGACCAGTTCGTGCTCACCCGCAAGGACGAGCTGGAACGAGAACTCGAGCGCGGCCTCCACGCCGGCCGCGCCGGGCGCGTCGCGGTGCTCCACGTGCCGGTACGGCTCGACGACGTGCCGCCGGGCCTGGACGTGCTCGACGGCGACTTCCCGGAAGCGGGTGCCACCGATCAAGGACTGGAGGCCGAGCATGACCGTGGCTGAAGCACGCCGGAACCGGCGACGGGTCGTCATCACGGGGTGGGGAGCCATCACCCCGGTGGGCCTGTCGGCGGAAGAAACCTGGACGGCGTTCCTCGAAGGCCGCAGCGGCGTCGCGAAGATCAGCTCCTTCGACACGACCGGCCTGCTCACGCAGATCGCCGGTGAGGTCAAGGGATTCGACCCGGCGCACTACATGCCGCACAAGATCAGCCGCCGGATGGACGCCTACGCGCAGTACGCGCTGGCCGCGACGGTCCAGGCCGCCGAGGCGGCCAAACTGACGATAACGCCGCACCTCGCGTCCCGGGTGGGAGTGCTCATCGGCTCCGGGTACGGCCCGGTCGGCACGTACTACCGGAACGCCGAACTGCTGCGGGAGAAGGGGCCGCGCGGGGTCAGCCCGTTCTCCGCGGTCACCGGGGCGATGGACAGCGCCACCGGCGAGGTCAGCATGATGTTCGGCGCGACCGGCCCGTCCAGGGCGATCAGCACCGCGTGCGCCACCGGCACCGACGCGATCGGTGAGGCCACCCGGTGGATCCAGCACGGGTACGCCGACATCGTGCTCACCGGCGGCGCGGACTGCTGTGTCACCGCGGTCGACATCGCGGGGAGCATCAACGCGCGGGCCCTGTCCCGGCGCAACGACGAGCCGGAGAAGGCGTCACGTCCCTTCGACGAGGACCGGGACGGCTTCGTCATGAGCGCCGGGGCGGGCGCCCTCGTCCTGGAGGAGGCCACCGGGGCGAGCAACCGCGGCGCGCCCATCCTGGCCGAGGTGATCGGGTACGCCACCACCTCCGACGCCTTCCACTGGACCTCACCACACCCGGAAGGGCTGGGCGCGCGGCGGGCGATGCTGGACGCGCTCGCCGACGCGGGGATCGAACCGTCCGATGTGGACTACATCAACGCGCACGGCACCAGCACCGAACTCAACGACGCGACCGAGGTCCGGGCGATCCGCGAGGTGTTCGGCGACCACGCGGCGGAGATCCCGGTGAGCTCGACGAAGTCCATGACCGGCCACATGATCGGGGCGGCGGGCGCGGTCGAGCTGATCGCGGCGGCCTACGCGATCCGGACCGGGCTCGTCCCGCCCACGATCAACTGCGACCGCCCGCTGGACGCGGAGATGAACTTCGTCGCGCACCGGCCGCAGGAGCGGGACACGCGGATCGCGATGAGCAACTCCTTCGGCTTCGGCGGACACAACGCGGTCCTGCTCATCCGGCGCTGGGAGGAGTGATGCCCGCCGTGCCGGACCAGCGGCATGCCAAGACCCTTGCCGAGATCGCGCCCCTCCTGCGTTGCCCGGCCTGTTCGCGAGGATCCCTTTCGGCTGTTTCGACGGGCGTGCACTGCCTTTCCTGTGACCGGGGGTTCCCCTTGGTCGACGGTGTGCTCGAGATGGCCGATGCGCGACACCTCTCCGACGTCGGCGACAAGCCTTACGAAGGCTGGTGGGCGCGGTTCTACGGGTGGCTGATGAGGCATCCCGCCCGGCAGCGGATGGACGCCGGGCTGCTCGGCCTCGACGTGCCGCGCTACTACACCGAGGTGAACAGCCGCCTCGGCGCGCTGCCGTCCGGGCCGACCCTGGAGGTGCCGTGTGGCAACGCCCCGTTCCTGGATCACCCCGCTTACCACGAGAACGGGCCGTGGATCTTCGTTGATCTGTCCTGGACGCTGCTTCGCCAGCTGACGGACCGGTTGGCCGAGCGAGGACTGGAGCGGCATCTCGCCGTACACGCCGACGCACGGTCGCTTCCGGTACTGGACGGGCGGATGCGCAACGTCGTCTCGTTGTTCGGACTGCACTGCTTTCATGACAAACCCGCGGTGTTCGCGGAGCTTCGCCGCTGCCTCGGCGCCGAGGGCTCTGTCATGGCCAGCACGCTCACGACCGACGGCCACGCGGTATCCCGGTTCTACCACCGGTTCAACCAGTCGGACGGCACCTTCGCCCCGGACAACTCGGTGGCGGACGTGCGGACCGCCGCCGGCGAACAGGGCTTCACGATCGAGGACGAACTGCGGCTCGGCTCCGCATACCTGTTCGGCGCCGGCGTCGCGCGCGAGGCCGGATGAGCGGACGCCTCCCCGAAATTGCCCGAAACGACGGCATCCACCACGACGCGCCCGGTCGATCGCCGGCAGGAGAAAGCAGATGACGGAAACCATCGAAGAAGCGACAGCGCGAGCCGCCGGGATTCTGGTGAAGAACGACTATCTCGTGCTGTCCACAGTGGACGAATCCGGCCCGTGGGCGGCCGTGGTCGCTTATGCCGTGGCGGCGCCCGGTTTCCTGTACTTCGTATCACGGAGGAACTCCCGGCACGCCGACGCGGTGGACCGGGACCCCAGGATCGCCGGCGTCGTCTACGATCCGGCCACCTCGCCGGACGATTCCGACAGTTTCCAGTTCTCCGGAACCTGCGCGGAGGTTTCCGACGAAAGCCTCGTCCGGCTGTTCCTGGAACGGACCGAACACCTCACCGAGGATTCGGTGGACGAAGAACTCGCCGCGTTCCGCGAAGACGAGGATCTCCGGTTGTATCGCATCGCTGTGCACCGGGGCTATGTACTCGACCAGGAAAAATGGATCGAACACGGCGTCGATGCCCGCAAGGAAGTACTGGTCGAAGGAACCTTCGCCAGGGCCGAGGCCGCTTCTCCTGTCCGATCCGTTTGACAGCCCGCCGAAAGGAGGGAAATGACCGCGGCCTACGAAGTGCGCGTTTCCGATCGGCTCGACGTCGACGAGAGTGCCTGGGCCGGGCTCCGGTATCCCGAACCACCGCACACGACGGCCTACCTTTCCGCGATCGCCGCCGCGGACCTGGACTGTGCGTTCCGCTTCTTCACGATGCGCCGGAACGGGATCCTCGTGGCAGCGGCCTACGGGTGCCTGGTCGACTACCCGGTACTCGGCCCGCTCCACGTTCCGGTGTTCGTCGGCGGGTCACCGGTGAATCTGGGGCCGCCGTTCTACTTCGCGTCGGCCGATATCGCCGTCGAAGCGCTGGAGGTGCTGGCCTCGGCGGTGCTCGACGAGGCCGCGGCCATGCGCGCGAAGGTGGTGCTGCTCCGCGACTTCTGGGAACCGGGTCCGGACGAAGTCTGCGGGGATCCCCTGCGCGCGCTGGGTTTTCGCCGGACCACTGTGTTCGCCGACGCCGTGCTCACGGTGGACTGGCCGGATTTCGACGGCTACCTGGCGTCGCTGCCGGCAAAGACCCGGAAAGGCCTTCGCCGGGACGCGCGCCAGGTGGTGGCGGCAGGCTATCGCGTGGAGATCCACCGGGATCCCCTGCCGGCCGACAAACTCGCGACCATGCAACGGTTGTGGAACAACCTGTACGAGAAGTACCGCGACCCCGATCAGATCTTCCTCACCACGGACTACTTCCGCCGGGTCACCGCGCTGCCCGAGACGGTGGTCCTCCTCGCGCACCACGGAGAGACCCTGGTCGGTTTCGATCTGCTGCTGGCACGGCACGGGACGCTGGAATCCACCTACAGCGGACTGGACCACGACCAGGTCGGCAAGGTCTCGCTGCACCGGCACATGGGCCAGCAGATCATCCGGTTCGCGATCTCCGGCGGGTTCCGCACGGTGGACTTCGGGATCTCGAACGAGGCGGCCAAGGCCAGGGTCGGCTGCCGCTTCCGGGTGAGCCGGGGATACCTGCGCCCGTTGTCACGGCTGTGGCGCGGCCTGCGCGTCGACCGGCTCATGTTCCCCGAACCGGATCTGCCCGCCCGGCTCCCCCGGATGCGTGTGACGGCGGACCCGGCGGCTGTCGCCCGGCCGTAGCACCCGGGACGCCGGCCACCTCCCCTGCCGCACACACCCACCCGCACACCAAGGAGAATCCGCGTGACGACATCCGCATCGGCGGCGCTGAAGAACTGGCCGTTCACCGAGTTCCTCGCGGCGGGCGAGGGTCTCGGCCTCACCGACCCGCCCGTGGTGGACGGCCCGGTCGGCCCCACCGTGGTGCGCGACGGCCGCACGCTGGCCAACTTCGCGAGCATCAACTTCCTGAACCTGCAGGAACGCGACGACGTCCGGCAGCACTTCCTGGGCGGCATCACCCGCTACGGCCTGACGACCGGTGGGTCGAGGATGACTCAGGGCATCTGCCGTCCACACCTGGAAATGGAGCGGGAGCTGTGCCGCATCACCGGTAAGGAGCGCGCCATCAGCTTCGCCAGCGGGCTGCTGGCCAACCTCGGCTTCGTCCATGCCATGACACACCACATGAATCTGGGCCAGGGCTGGGAGATCGACAACCAGGACGCGGTGTTCGTGCTGGACCGGGACGCGCATTGGAGCCTGTGGAAAGCCGTCGAGAACCTCACCTACGGACGGCAGCTGTTCGCCTTCCGGCACAACGACCCCGCCGATTTGGGGCGGATCCTGGGTACGCTCGAGGGCAAGAAGACCGTCGTCGTCTTCGAAAGCGTCTACTCCGCCGACGGCACGGTCGCCCCGATCGGCGAGCTGCTCGACCTCTGCGAACAGCACCAGGCACTGAGCTACGTCGACGACGCGAACGGATTCCTGCTTTACGGTGGGGAAAACCGGCCGTTCGCCGCGGAGTTCGACGCTCTGCGCAGAGCAGACTTCGTGATGGTCTCCTTCTCCAAAGCGGTCGGTCTCGAGGGAGGTGCCATCGCCGGGCCCGCCGATCCGCTGCTCGCGTTCGAACTCCTGTCGGGGACCTCCATGTTCACCGCGGCGATGCAGCCACCCACGGCGAGCACCGCGACCCACATCATGCGCCTGCTGCGCACCGACCCTTCGATCGTCGACAGCTATCTCCGCCGCGTCGCGGTGTTTCGCGAGCGGTTGGCCGAAATGGGGTACCCACCGCACCCGACCCCGTCCTACATCATCTCGGTGCCGGCGGGCGACGACACGCTCGCGGTCGAACTCAAAGAGGCGTTCCTGGCACACGGCTACCTCGTCCCCGTCTTCTTCTACCCCGCGGTCCCCCGGAACAAGCCACTGCTCCGGCTGATCCTCAACGCCGGGCACACCGAGGAACAACTGGACGGCTTCCTGCACACCTTCGCCGCACTCGGTGACAAGCTCGGCCTCGGCAGCGGGCGGCCTCCGCGATGAACGGCGTCCTCGCTTCCGGAAACGACCTGGCCGGCAAAGTCGCCCTGGTGACCGGGGCATCGCGAGGCATCGGTGCCCACACCGCGTGCCTCCTCGGCCGCCGGGGCGCGCGGGTCGTGGTGAACTACCGCCACAAGACCCGACGAGCGGGCCGGGTCGTCGACGCGATCACCGCCGAAGGCGGAACGGCGATCGCGATCGGAGCGGATCTGACCGACCCGGCCGCGGTCCACACCCTGTTCGCCAGGATCCGGAGCGACCACGGGCGGTTGGACCTGATGATCCTCAACGCCTCCGGCGGCATGGAACGCGACGCGGATCCCGGCTACGCGGTTCGCCTCAACCGTGACGCGCAACTGCACGTCCTGGACTGCGCTCTGCCGCTGCTGCTCCCCTGTTCCCGGGTCGTGTTCGTCACCAGCCACGAGGCCCATTTCCGCGGCCACGAACCCCCGCCCGATCAGTACGCGCCGGTCGCGCGCAGCAAGCGGGCCGGCGAGGACGCGCTCCGCGCGCGCATTCCGGAACTGGCCGAACGTGACGTCGGCCTGGTGGTGGTCTCCGGCGACATGATCGAAGGAACCGCCACCGCCATGCTGCTCGATCGCGCCCGCCCCGGCACGGTCGAGGCCCGCCGTCGCGAAGCCGGCAGGCTGCCCACGGTCGCCGAGTTCGCCGCGGAGATCCTCACCGCCGCTACCGCCCCGCTCCCGAGCGGGCACACCGTCTACGTCGGAGGCAGCGACTACCTCACCGGGAGCACTTGAAGCCACCGGACGGCACGATTCCGTCGACGGTACCGGGAATCCGGGTGATCAGTGCACGGAGGCGGGTCTGTCGCCGGGGTCCGCCGAAGTCTCCGCGGTGGTGATCCACTTCGGCATGAGGAGGGCGGTGGCCACGGCCACCACGGCGGTCAGTCCGCCGCCGAGAACCGCGGCGAGCCGCAGTGCTTCGGTGAAGCTGCCGGACGCCGCGGCCACCAGCCGGGTACCGGCATCACCGGGCAGTGACGCGGCCTCGGCGGCCGCGGCCGCCATCGACTGCCGCGCCGCGTTCATGGTGTCCGGTCCGACACCGGCCACCGGGCCGAGCCGGTCCGCGTACGCCCCGAGCGCCACGCCGCCGAGCGCCGCGATACCGAGGCCGGTGCCCAGTTCGTAGCTGGTGTCCTCGGTCGCCGCGGCGATTCCCGCCTGGGACGCGGGCGCGGTGGACAGCACCGCGTCGTTGGACGCCGACATCACCATGCCCACTCCGGTGCCGAGCACGACCATCACCGCGGCGAGCGGCCAGTACCCACCGAGGCCCAGTGCGAGCCACGCGCCGAACAGCGCCAGGCACATCAGGACCAGCCCGGTGACGAACACCGCCCGGGTGCCGATCCACCGCAGCACCGGCGCGGTGAGCAGCGCGGCCACGACGCACGCGCCGACCAGCGGCAGCAGGCCGACCCCGGCCCGCAGCGCGCCGAAGCCCAGCACCGACATGAGGTGCTGGGCAAGCAGGAACAGCAGCCCGGACATGCCGAACGTGGCGCTGCCCGCCGCGATCACGCCGACGCTGAAACCGCGGTTGCGGAACAGGTTCGGATCCACCAGCGGATGCGGCGTACGGCGCAGCCACAGCACGAACAGGCCGAGGACCGCCAGGCCGGCCACCACGAACAGCACGGCAGGCCAGGAAAAGCCGTCGTGGCCAAGCTTCTTCACACCGAACACGAGGCTGCCGATACCGGCCATGGACAGTGCCATGCCGATCACGTCCAGCGGGTGGCGCTCCGTGCCGCGTGACTCGGGGATGAACCACACGCCCAGCGCTATCGCCAGGATCATGACCGGAACGTTGATCAGGAACACCACACCCCACCAGAAGTGTTCCAGCAGAAATCCGCCGAGGGTGGGACCGATCGCCGCGCCGGCGCCCATCACCGAGCCGATCACGGCCATCGCCACGACACGCTCGCCGCGCACCGGGAACACGATCCGGGTGATCGACATGGCCGAGGGCATGATCATCGCGGCGCCGGCGGCCTGCGCGAACCGGGCGGCTATCAACGCGTCCGCGGCAGGCGAGAAGGCGGAGGCGGCCGAGGCGAGCCCGAACACCGCGAAACCGGCCAGCAACACCCGCCTGCGCCCGAAACGGTCACCGGCGGCGCCCATGGTGACCAGCAGGCCGGCGAGCGTGAGCGGGTAGAGGTCGTTCATCCACAGCAGTTGCGTGGCACTCGGCCGGAGATCCTCGGTGATCTTGGGAATGGCAAGTTCGAGCACGGTCGCGTCGAGCACCACCAGCAGCAGGCTCACGGCCAGCGCGGCGAGGATGCCCCAGCGGTTCACGATCTTGGTCGCCATCTCTGGCCCCTTCGCGGATCACCTTGCGTCCCACTCTCACTGCTCTTAGCGTGTTTAGTCAAGAGTAAGACCCATCGGCGGATACACTCGGTGATCCGGAAGGGAGCGCGTGCGATGACGGCGGTCGAGGAAGACGCCCTGGCCCAGTTCGTGGAGGACTTCGCCTCCGCGATGGAGTCCACCATGCCGCGGATGGCGGGCCGGATCGTGGCCGCCCTGCACATCGCGGACGAGCCGCACCTGACCGCCACCGAACTGGGCAAGCGGCTGAACGCGAGCTCCGCGTCGATCTCCAACATGACCCGGCTCCTGGAGCGTCAGGGCATCATCGAGCGCTTCGTGAAGCCGGGTATCCGCCGCGATCTGTTCCGGCTCACCCCGATGTCGTCCACGAACGCGATGCAGGACGCGGTCGACTCACTGCTGCACATCGCGAAGATCGCCGAGGGCGCCCTGCGCCTGCCCGAGCTGGCAGGCAGGCCCGCGATCGGACGGCTCACCGAGACACGCGACTTCTACGCGTTCCTGGCCGAGCGGGTGCCCGCGTTGATCGAGGAATTCGAACGCACACGCACCTCGTGAACAGCAAACGAAGGCCTTCACCAGGGCGACGCGGGGAGCGGGAATCCCGCATGCGATGGCCGTGTCATGGCGCACAGAATTCAGACAGCAGGAAGGAACCATGAGAACCACTGTCAAGCGTATGACCATCACCGCGATCCGGCTGATCGTCGCCGGGGACGTGCTGCTGGGCGCGGGGGCCCTCATGGCGATCGCCGAGCCTTCCGGGCCCGGTTTCAATTTCGGTGCGGCCGGCTTCCTTTTCTTCGGTCAGTGCGTGACAGGGGTGGGCCTGCTGCTCGGCGTGGTGACAGCACTGGCGTGGCTGCTGGGGAGCAAAGGCGACCGGCATCCCCCTGCCCAGCTCATGGCCTGGGAAAAGCGCCTCAGGGGCTTGACCGCGGCCGCGGTCGGCCTGATGACCATCGGTGCTGCCGTGCTGTGCGTGGGTCCTCTCTTCGTCCAGGAGGAACCAGGCAGCGGCTTCGACAACGACATCCCGGTCTTCCTGGTCGGCCTCGGCGTTTCTGCTGTCGGCTTGCTGGCAGGGACCCCATCCGCGGTGTACTGGTTGTCGAAGCGGAGCGCCGGTGTCGATCGCTGAGATCGATGATGCCGGCCAGCGCGCCATCGCGCTCGGCGGCAGTCTTCTCCAAGCCGCACGCAAACCCACGGACAACCCTGACGGAGACGAGTTGTTCGCCGTCTACGCCAGCCCTGCCGGACATCCGTTCTGCTTCGGGACACACTGACACAGTTACGATCGGGTCAGCGATCGTCGTGGAGTTCGGCGTGCATCTGGGGCTGGTCGTCCTGGTCGTGGGTGAGCGCGTAGTGCTCGACGCCGTTGAAGGCTTTCGAGGCGATGCCGAGGATTTCGTCGTAGGGGTTGAGACCCACCGCCTTCTGGGCGGTGCCACCCGCGAGACCGCCGAACGCGCTGCTGAAGATCCCGTGCACGGCCGCGGCCGGTTTGGCGACGACGCTGATCAGGTTCTGGGGAATGTCGGCCATATCGGCGTATGTGTCGGTGAGCGCGACACGGATCATCGCGGTGAAGGGTTCGTAGGCGCCGGGAGGCAGGATCTTTTCCTTGTAGAACTTGAGGGCCTGCTGGGTCATGAACACCCCGTCGTCGGTGCGTTTCCACTCCCTGTCCCGCTCGGCGTTCCACAGCCGCTCGACCTCGCCGGCGTCCTTGGCAGCAACCACTTCTCCGGGGTGCCGAGGTAGTGGTTGACGTAGTGCCAGGCACACATGAATCCGTCGGCGTCCTCGGGCGAGACGTGCACGCCGAGATGCTCCATCGCCTGCAGGATCTGGGTGCTGAACACGCACGCGGCGCCGGTGGTGTATTTCTGGGAGACCGGTTCGCCCCATTTCTCGTAGTCCCACACGCCGCTCTTCTTGTGCAGCTGCCGGACCGAAGCGTGGACCAGGCGGACCTTGGTCACCGTCGAGGCCAGCGTCCCGTCCCGCAGGGCATTCTTGTCGCCCATGCCGATGAACAGCCGCGAGGACTGCGACAGCCGCCGGCCCGGCCCCTGCACCCCGCCCAGCCGTCCGGTGGACCGGAGCGTGAACGCCCCGGTCGGAGACAGATAGGTCCCGATCAGGCCGACGGTGCCCTGCAACATCGAGGCAACTCCGTGATGGTGAGCGAAGAAACCTTCGGCCGCCGCGGCATCGGCGTCGGTCCAGCCCGGTGGCCGGGCAGCGGCCTCGTGCAGGAAGTCACGCAGCCGCTCGGGGAGGTCCGACTTGTCCTGGATGGTGTTCAGGGTCCCGATGGTGCGGAACAACGCGTTGACCCCGTCGACCTCCCCGTTGTCGATCAGATCGGAGACGAGTGCGTCGGCGGCCGGGTCACCGACCTTGCTCGCGGCGTCCAGCTCGTCGGCGATCGAGACCATGGTCAGTGCCATCATCGGCTCCGTTTCTCAACGCTCGGGTGTTCGCTGGCAGTCTCGGAAACCAGGAAGGCCGACGGCCATGACGCGCCAGAATTGCCGACGCCGCAGGAGTCGCTCTTAGCGAGGCGCCGGATCCGGCACCCGGTCGCACCCTTCCCGACATCGATGGTCTCACTCCGACACCCATCACTGCGATTACCTGATGTGATGACGCCAGAACAGCCTCCGGCGAGTAGCGCCCGGGTTTCCCTTATGGATCACGGGAAACCTGTCTGGCTGACAGTTCGGCGTTGTCGTCACGCCGTTCACCGAAACCGGGTCGACCGGATGCTCCAGTCGTGACACGAGCTGCTCACACAGCGGATCGCGGCCGAAGGGCATGAAGGAGAATTCCGCTCCGAAAACACGATAGCCTATCCCCGAACGCGAAAAAGATTGCTCATCAAAGAAATTCACCTCGCCCCAACGCTTGGCGTCAGTCCCTTCCGGCGTGCACGATCTTCTCGGCGAGCAGCCGGGGGTCGGTGAAGACGACCTCGTGGCTGCCGGGCAGCTGCACCAGGCGGTGCAGGCCGAGCCGCCCGGACATCCGCGGGTGCCACCCCCACTCGCCGGGCGGGAGCGCGGTGTCGCCGGTGCAGTTCAGGTAGCTCTTGGCGATCTCCAGCCGGGAGAACCTCGACAGGTCGAGCCGGTCCAGGAAGGGCTGATACGGCGTCGGTGACAGCTGGTGGTAGGCAGCGGTCGCCTGGTCGAGGTCGGCGTCCTGGATGAACGCTTCCCGCCAGATCGGGAACGGCAACATCACCGTGTTGTCTTCGGACTCACCGGCCAGGCGTGCGAACAACTCGCGATAATGGGGCGGGAGATCGTCGTCGACGCTGGTACCCGGCAGCGGCACGAAGGCGTTCCAGAAGACCAGGCGACGCAGCCGCCGCGGGATCTCCTCGGCGACCCGTGCGATCACCGTCCCGCCGAAGCTGTGGCCGACCAGCACCACGTCCACGAGATCGTGGTCGACGACGAACCGCTGGATCGACCGCACGCAGTCATCGTGCCCGACCGCTTTGTCCACTCCCTTGCCGTGACCGGCGATCGTCGGGCTGTACGCGACGTGCCCGAGTTCTTCCAGCCGGGGAACAACACCGTCCCAGGCCGAGCCGTCGTGCCAGGAACCGTGCACGAGAACGAACGTGATCATGATCGTGCCTCCGTCGGTCGGTGTGCAGGACGGCGCGAAAGGGCAGGACCCCGATTCCCCGACGAGGACGGCCGGCCACCCTTGCGCCCCGGGCCGGGCGAATCCGGACCTGGCCGACCGTAGTACCGCTATCCGGGAGCGGTCCCGGGTTCCGGGCGCTTACCGTTGCACAGCTCTAACACGCACCATGGAGAACATGCCCTCCGGCCGAACGCAGGAGCCGCGATACCGCAATTATTGCCTCACACACGGCAATTTCGAGCATGGAGACGCGCATTACCCGGCTCTACAGTTCATGGATATCAGGCTTTCACACCGATTCATCATGAAATACCCGACAACAGGAGACTTGATGACCGCCGCAACTCATCCGGCGCGCACCGCCAGCCAGGCCTTGCATGCCGCGGTCCGGGCGCGTGACAAGGAGGCCTGGCTGGATCTGTTCGCCGTGGACGCCCTCGTCGAAGACCCGGTCGGTCCTTCGGATTTCGACCCCGAAGGCAACGGGCACCGGGGCCGCGACGCCATTTCGGCGTTCTGGGACAAGGCCATCGCCCCCAACGAGTCGATCGAGTTCCTGTTCGAGGACTCCTTCGCCTGCGGGAACGAAATCGCCTTCACCGGCAAGGTCCGCAGCCTCAACGACAGCCGGGTAATCGACGCCGAGGGTGTGTTCATCTACCGGGTCGACGAGACCGGCAAGATTCTGGCCGTACGTGCCTTCTGGGAGACCGAGCGCACCATGCGGACCATGAGACCTGCCTGACCGCATGGAGAACGCGATCCCCCGGCTTCGCCTTCGGCGTCCGTGGTGGCGATCGCGTTCTCCGTGGATCCGGTCCGGGGATCAGAGGTGCATGCTCGAGCCGAGGCTGTCCAGCGCCTTGGTGACCATCGCCTGGGTGTTGGCGTTCAGGGTGGAGTTGGTACCGTTCACGACCCAGTCCGAGCCGGAGAAGATCACCACGGTCACGCCGTTGTCGACGCCGCCGTCGGTGCCGCTGCTGTTGATGCCGAGCAGCGACGCCGCCTTCACCGACGCTTCGCCCAGTTCACGGGAGTCGTTGTCCGAAGTGTCCTGGTCGTTCGCGGTCTGCGTGTCGCCGAAGATCGCGCCGATGACCTTGCTCTTGTAGAACATCAGCGCGAACTGCCTGCCCTTGATGCCGTGCTCCTTGTAGAAGAAGTGCGGGCAGGGGCTCTTCTTGTCGTAGCAGTCGTCGCCGAGCACGTAGAACGGCACGTGGTGCGCGCCAAGGGACTTGCCGTCGCTGTCCTTGAACGTCGTGGTGCCCTGGTGGTCGGGATCGGGGTCGGGGTCGCTGCCGTCGGTGTCGACCGCCAAGCCGGAACCGTAGGCGTAGACGCCCTTCGCCACCTGGTACACGTTCACGTTCTTCGCCCGCGTCATGGTGTTGATGTGCGGTTTGCTGTTGACCTTGTTCGCGTCCGTGCTGTTCTTCTTGACGCCGGCCAGCACCTGGGCGGGCGTGTACGACGGGGCCGCCGCGGTGCCGGCGTTCGTCGTGGCGGCGTCGGCGGACTGGACAGCGAGCGGCAGGGCGAGCGCCAGAGCAGCGCCTACCACCGCGAAGCGCCTTCGGGGGGATGACATGACCGGGCGACCTCCAGCATTCATTAGGAAAACTTCCTAACATATGGAACCACCCAGTACCGCCCCGTGTCACGAGATCACCTTGAGAAAATTCCCGTTCGCTGCCCCGGATTCCGATCATCGGGACGGCTCCCGCTGATCGGAACGCGGGCCGGGAAAACGCTATCGAGGGAACGGGATGTCGGTGAGGCCGGTCGGCCAGGTCAGATCGGTGCCGATGGGCCGGGCCGGGAGCACGCGGTGAAGTAATTCGGTGACCGGGGTGTCCGCGTCTCGCGTGATGTCGGCAAGGATCTGCTGATAGCGGGCGAGAAATTCGCGGGCGTCCGCGACGCCGAAGGTGCGCGTTCGCAGGGTCGCGACTCCGGTGAAGGGCTCGTCGTCGGGTTCGACGAGGAACAACGCCACGTCGTAGTGCAGCCCGGCCGCGCGGAAATCGAGCAGGCGCAGGTCGAGGTCGCCCGGCCGCTGGGCGCGTGCCTCGCACATGGCTCGGGGGTAGAGCTGGAGGGTCGTCTGGAGTTCCGGGCTGTCGCCGCGTTCCCGCAACGCCCGGAGCACGGCGTCGAAGGGAGCGTGGCGGTGTTCCATCGCGTCCAGCACGATCTCCCCCACTTCCCGTACCAGTTCGGCGACCGTGTCGCCGGGGCGCACCGGGATGCGGAGGGGAAGCCGGTTGCTCATCAGGCCGACGGTGTCGTCGTACTTCTCCTCGTCGCGGCCGGCATAGGTGGCGTTGATCATCGTCTCCCGCCTGCCGGTCCACTGGGCGAGACAGAGCGCCAGCGCGGTGAGGCACACGCAGTACACAGTGGCGCCGGTGCCCGAGGCCAGTGCGCGGGCCGCCCGGCCGAGATGCTCGGGAAGCACGAACTCGATGTTGAAGGTGTCGTACCCGTTGTCGGCCCGGTCCGTGCCGGCACGCGCGAGCGGCACGCGCCAGGGAGCTCCGGCGAGGTGGTTCAACCACCACGCGAGGTCTTCCCGTGCCGTGGTCGATGTCCGGTCTGCCGCGTCCTCGGCGATGAACTCGGCATAGGACGCCACCGGCCGCGGGACGGGCCCGCCGGCCGCGTGCCGGTAACACCGTTGCAGGTCACGGACGAGCGCGCCGCAACTCCAGCCGTCGGCGACAAGGTGGCTCACCGTCAGCAGCAGCACATGCCGGTCCGGTGCCAGGCGGAGCAGCATCGCGCGCAGCGGGGCGTCCACCGACAGGTCCAGCGGGACCGCGGCTTCGCGTGCCCGGTAGAGCTCGCATATCGGCACCGCGACGTCCTCGTCCACATTGGACGTATCGATGACGGGAAGGGGAAAATGTCCGGGAGCAGGGCGAAGCACGCTCTTCGGCCCGCCGTGCTCGTTCACGATGCGCAGCCGGAGGGCGTCGTGCCGGCTCGACAACAGGCAGAAGGCGCGCTGGAGGACGCTCGTGTCGAGCGGTCCCGTGAGCAGGTAGGTGGTGGAGATCTGGTCCGCGTTGCGGGTGGCGCCGCGCGACGCCTGGGTCCATCGTTCCAGCTGGTCGCCGCGCAGCAGGTAGGCGGTTTCTTCGCCGCCCTGTCGCGTGCTCATCGGACCCGCATCGCGGACAGCATGCGGTAGATCATCTCGGCGCCCTGGCGCAATGCGGCCGCGCCGACCCGTTCGTCGGTGCCGTGCATCCGGTTGAGGCTCTCGTTGTCGATGAGGTGCGGATAGATCCCGTAGACGGGAATGCCCCTGGCCCGCAAGGGACCCGCGCTCGTCCTGGCCTCGAACTGGGTGGCCACGGCACCGGCGCCGGGGTAGGTCTCGTGCACCGCGTCGCGCCACATCCGGAAGACGTCGGTGTCCGTTGTGGACGGTGGCACGGCGAGGTCGGCCTCCAGCCGGGCGAGCGTCTGTTCCTCGGTCGCCCCCGGCTCCCCCAGGACGTTGACCGACACGCCCGAGCCGTCGAGGAAGCGGCGCAGCGCGGCGATCACCTCGCGAGGGTTGTCGCCGCCGGGCTGGAACACGATGCGGAGCTGGGCGGCGGCGTGGCTGGGTATGACGCTGACGTAGTCCCCGGCGGTCGTGGACATCGCGGACACCGTGGTCCGGAGCAGAGCGTCGTGCAACCACGGGTAGTCACTGCGCGCGACGATCATCGCGCCCGCGCGATCGCGGCCGGCCTGGCCCTCGGCGTTCAGCATCGCCCGGATGGCACTCGCGAGGTGCTCGTCGTGCGTGCTCGTGGCCAGCTCGGCGAAGTACGCTCGCCCCAGCGCGTTGGGGCGGACATGCCGGGGGAAGTCGTCGAGGCGGCCGAGTGCGCGTCCCACCAGGACAGCGGCCTGGTCCGGGTAGGGCCGGGAGCTGTGGGTGGCGAACCGGTCGGCGACGAGCTCGACCGAGACACCCCTGCGGTCGGCGCAGGTCAGTGACGCGAGCATCGGACTCCGCTGATCGCGCTGGGCGAGAAACCAGCCGCCTTCGGTGAGGGCGACCCCGGCGGCGATCTTGTCGTAGTGGTGATCGACCAGCCACGCCACCCCGTACCGGCCGTTTTCCTCGTCGCAGTCGGAGAGGAAGACGATGTCGCGGTCGAAGACGGCGCGCTCACGAACATGGCGGAGCAGGGCCGACATGAAGACCGCGTTGGTCCCCTTCATGTCCAGCGCGCCCCGGCCGTAGAGCCAGCCGTCTCGCAGCTCACCACCGAAGGGATTCACGCTCCATCGTTGCGGGCCGGGTGGCACCACATCGGAGTGCCCCATGAACAGCAGCGGCGCTCGGGAACCCTGTCCGGCGATCCTGGCTACGAAGTGGACATTGTCCGGTGTGGGCGTGGGGATGATCTCGCCGGGGACGCCGGCCGCCCGCCACAGGTCCCGCAGCATCAGAGCGTAGGGAAGGGTGACGGCGGCACCATCGACGTTGGACGTGTCGTGGCGGACCATGGCGCGGGCCAGTTCGACGGGATCGGTGGCATCCAGCCCACCGGGTGCCGCCGTGAGAGCCGGGCTCTCCGCCGCGGCGCCGCGGCCGGTCCCGCCGAGCAGCGCGCCGGCCGTGACGGTGCCGAGGCCGAGCGCTCGCCGGCGGGAAAGGCCGCTCGGCTGCTGTGGATTCGTCATAATCCGTCCTTTTTGGATAGTTCGAGGCCGTGAGCCGATCAGCCCACCCGCTGAACGAGCTTGACGATCCCGGCGAATGTCGAGGAGCCGAGCAGCTTGCGCAAGGCGATGCGGCGGCCGAAAGCCTTCTCCAGCTTGGTGGCGAACCGGACGGCCAGCAGGGAGTGACCGCCTGCCTCGAAGAAGTTGTCCTCCGCCGTGGCCGGGGCCGCACCGAGCAGCTGCTCCCAGATCCCGAGCACGGTGCGCTCGGTGTCGCCGGACGGCGTGAGGCGTTCGCTCCGGTTCCTGGCGGCGCGGCCGGCGAGCCGGGCGAGTGCGACGCGGTCGAGCTTTCCGTTGGCGCCCAACGGCAAACCGGGCAGCACGACGATCCGGGCCGGCAGCATGTAGTCCGGCAACCGGTCCCGAACGTAAGCGCGCAGGACCAGCGGATCGGTTTCCTCGTTTTCGGTGACACATCCCACCAGACGAGGATCACCCTGTTCGCCGGAGACGTAGACGCCCGCGTCCGCGACGGACGGGGCCCCGCGCAGCGTGGCCTCGACTTCCTCGAGTTCCACCCGGTAACCGCGGATCTTCACCTGGTTGTCGGTCCGCCCGACGATCTCCAGGTCACCGCCGTCGGTGAGCCGGCCCCGGTCCCCCGTCCGGTAGCGCCGGACACCATCGTCCCCGGTGACGAACCGGTCCCCCTCGCCATCGCTGACGTAGCCGAGCGCGAGCGGCGGTCCCGCCACCCACACCTCGCCGGCCACTCCGGGTGGCAGCCGCCTGCCGAACCGGTCGTGCACCGTGATGGACGCGCCCGCCACCGGCCTGCCCACCGGCACCCGGTCGGCGTCCGCCTCGAGCGCGGAGGTGTCATAGGCCGCGACGTTCGACGCCGTTTCCGTCATGCCGTAGAGGTTGAGCAGGGTGGTGCCGGGGAAGACCTCGCGAAATCGCCGCACGGTGTTCACCGGCAACGCGTCCGCCCCGCTGGTGACGAGGGTCGGCAGGTGCGCCAGGCCGCCCCGGCGGCCTGCCTCGTCGACCAGTCCGGCGATGAGGTGCGGGGTGAGGAACAGATGCGTGAGACGGTCCCGTTCGAGCGCGTCGGCGAGGAGCACGGGGTCCAGCACCTCGTCCTGGCTCAGGTAGACCGACGGCACACCCGCCAGCAGGCCACCGAGCAGTTCCCATGGCGAAGCGACCAGCGAAACGGGCTTGTGGACCGCCAGCACCGAGCCGGGCGGGAAGGGATGGTCACGCCACATCCACCGCAGGCGGTTGAGGACGGCGAGCCGGCTGATGCGCACGCCTTTGGGGTTTCCGGTCGTCCCGGAGGTGTAGACGACATGAAACACCTGTGAGGCGGCGTCGTCGATCTCCCGGGGCGCGAGCACCGGCCCGTCCGCGAGCTCCTCCAGGCGCACCCGGGGCGCGTCGAGGATCGGGAACTGGTCCAGTCCCGGCGCGGCGAGGACGCAGTCGGGAACCGTCTCCCCCACCATCCGGCGCTGGCGGCGGGCCGGGATCGCCGGGTCGAGCCCCAGGTAGCCGCCGCCGGTACGCAGGACCGCGAGCACACCGGCGAGCGCCAGCGGTCCCCGGCCGACCGCGAGGGCCACGAGGCTGCCGGGGCCCACACCGCGGTCGGCGAGCCGGGCCGCGAGGCGACCGCTCCACTCGTCCAGTTCCCGGTAGGTCACGACCCGCTCACCGCTTTTCGCGGCGACGGCGCCGGGAGTGAGCGCTGCCCGGTCGGTGAACAGTCTCGCCAGACCCGCGGCACGGTTGCCGGTTGTGGCGGATCCGGTGGTGTCGGACAGCATCAGTGAACGCCTCCCGTGGCGAGAGCGGTGACGAGGTGGTGATGTCCCGGGTCGGGCAACAGGTCCAGTGCCCGGACCGTGACGTGCGGCGTTTCGAGAAGCGCGCGCAGGGCGATCAGCACGCTCTCCAGCACGCGGCGGGCCGCGTCCGCGGACAGCAACTCGTCCTGGTAGGCGAACTGCAGAAGGAATTCCTGCGGTCCGTGGTGCTGGGCGTAGAGCGCGCAGTCGTACTTGGTGTAGCCGGTGTCCAGCTCCACGAACCGGAACCGGACCCCGGCCGCGGTGGTGTGGCGGACCGGGTATGCGGGCATGTTGAGCATGGTCTGGAACACCGGTGTGGTGGCGACGCTCCGAGCCGCCGCGGGCAGATCTCGCAGCGTCCAGCCGAAGGGATAGTCGGCCGCGGCATAGCCGTCCAGCACCACCTCGCGCACCCGGTCGGTGAAGGCACCGAGATCGATGTCCGCGTCGACCGCGATGCGCAGGGGCAGCATCGACAGCATGAAGGCGGGCACCTCGGCCTGCTCCGGGCGGTCGCGACCGGCCATCGGGGCGCCGATCACGACTTCGCCGGCATCGCTGTAGTACGTCAGCGCCAGTGCGTAGGCGGCGAGGAGGTAGACGAAGGGAGTGCGGCTCGTGCTCGCCACGGCTTCGCGCAACGTCGCGGTCAGTTCCCGAGGAATGACGGCCTCGATGATCCGGCCTCGATACGTGGGCCGGGCCGGCCGGCTGCGTTGTGCCACATCGAGCACGGGCAGTTCGCCGCCGAGCTGACGCTTCCAGTAGGCACCGGCTTCGGCGATCCTCGGGGAACGCAGGAGCCGGTCGTGGAAGTCGAGGTAGTGGTCATAGCGCGCGGCGCGTTCCGGGTTCGCGGCGGCGCCGGGGTCGGCCGCAGCCCGGTACAGCTCGGCGAGGTCTTGGAAGAGCACCGTGGCTCCCCAGCCGTCCAGCAGGATCTCGTGCATGGTGACCAGCAGCCGGTGGTGCTGGTCGCCGAGGACGAACAGCCGGGCCCGCAGGCACGGCTGCGCGGCCAGGTCGAACGGGCGAGCCGCCTCGGTGGCGGCCGCCTCGCGGTACTCGCGGTATCGCGCTTCGGTGCCGAGGTGCCTGAGGTCCTCCGCTTCCGGAAGGCTCACCGTCCACTGTGGATAGATGTGGACCGGTGTGCCGTCCTGTTCGGTGAACCGGGCGAGCAGGACCGGGTTCTCCTGCAGCAGCAGTCGCCAAGCCCGGCCGAGCCGGTCCAGGTCGAGCGGGCCGTCGAGGAGAAGCGAACCTTGGTAGCTGTAGTAGGGGCTGTCGGGGTCGAGACGCCAGTGGAAGTACACGCCTTCTTGCTGAGGTGTCAGTGGCCGGGTACGCGTCCCCGCCGGCTCCGGTACCGCGCCGGAGCGCACGACCGGAGCCGAGGTGGCGAGGGCGGCGAGCGCGGCCGGACTGCCGTCGCTCAGGACGTCGCGCAGGACGGCCGTCGATCCGTCGGACCGCAGCCGGGACAGCAGGCGCATCGCCAGGAGGGAATCGCCGCCCAGGGCGAGAAACGTGTCGTCCCGGCCGACCGCGTCGACATCGAGCAGTTCGGCCACGACTTCCGCGATGCGCTGCTCAGTGGGGTTCTTCGGTGGACTGAGGGAACGGTCCACGGACCGTTCCCGGCGGGGCGGCGCGGGCAGGGCCGGGTAGTCCGTCTTGCCATTGCGGGTGAGCGGCAGGCCGGCGAGCTCCACGAACGCACGCGGCACCATGGCCGTGGGCAGCCGCTCCGCGAGGTACGCACGCAACTGGTCCGCAGACAGCGGGGTATGCGCGGGCACCACGTAGGCGACGAGGCGGGACGGCCCGGCCGAGGTCGTCAGGCCCGTCTCCCTGGCGACGAGCGCGGGGTCCGGCGCCGCGGTGTGCACGGTCACCGCGCACGCGGCCACCGCCGGATGCGCGCCGAGGACCGCCTCGATCTCGCCGGGTTCCGTCCGGACACCACCGATCTTCACCTGCCGGTCGACGCGGCCCAGATACTCCAGTTCCCCGGACGGCAGCACGCGCACGGCGTCGCCGGTTCGGTAGACCCGGCCGTGCCCGGTGAAGGGATCACGATAAAAACTGCCGGCCGTGCGCCGGGGATCACCGAGATAACCACGGCCGACGGCGACGCCACCGACGAACAGTTCGCCTGCCTCGCCCCGACGGCAAGCCGCCCAGGCGCTGCCTTCCTTACGCAGGACGTACAGCGTGACGTTGCCGATGGGACCGCCGATCGGCAGATGACGCACCTCGGAGTCCGGCGGGCTCAGCCGCGCGTGCGTCACGTCGTCGGAGCACTCCGTCGGCCCGTACGCGTTCAGCAGGCCGATCGCCGGGAACGTGGCGAACCAGCGAGCGGCCAAGGCAGGCGGAAGTTCCTCGCCGGTGGCGATCAGCCACCGGAGTCCCGCCAGGTCCGCGGGTTCCGCCCGGGTGTCCTGGGCGTCCAGCAGCAGGCGGATCAGCGTGGGGACGACCTCGAGGACGGTCGTGCCGCGGTCGGCGACAGCGGCCAGCAGGACCTCGCCTTCGCGGGCTTCGTCGTCGCCGTAGACCTGGACCGTGGCACCCACCAGGAGCGGGGCCAGCATCTGCCAGATCGAGATGTCGAAACCCAGCGGCGCGGTCTGGGCGAGCCGGTCGCCCGCGCCGAGTCCGAGATCCTGGACCTTCGCCCACAGGTGGTTGAGCATCCCCTGGTGTTCGACGAGCGCGCCCTTGGGCCGCCCGGTGGACCCCGAGGTGTAGAGGACGTACCGGATCTCGTCGGGAGCCGGTGGCAACGGCCGGGCCACGGCGAAGGCCGCGTTCTCGGCCAGGGGCAGCGACGTCGTGGGGCAATTCGCCGCGTCGGCACCTGCCTGGAGCGGTGCCCAGCTGTCCGTCCGCCCGGTGGTGATCAGGAGCGTTGCCGCGCTGTCGGCGAGTACGCCCTCGATTCGGGCAGCCGGCCATCCCGTGTCCACCGGGAGGTACACCGCGCCCAGCAGTTCCAGGGCCAGAAAGGCCGTCACGACCTCGGCTCCGCGCTCACCACCCACGGCGACGACCTCACCGGGGCCGACCCCCTTGGCCGCGAGCGCCGCGGCCGCGCGCCGCGCCCGGTCGGCGAGTTCGCCGTAGCCGACGGTGCGCCCCGCCTCCGCCACGGCCGGCTGCTCGGGCCGCCGGGTCGCGTGCCGCATCACCTGCGTGATCACCGCGTCGGTGCAGTCGTACGGCTCGACCCGGGACAAGGCGTTCGCGATCGCCTCCTGCCGCTGATCCTCGGCTACGGGCAGCAGCGCGAAATCAGTGGGCGCGGCGACCGAGCGTCGTCCGGTCATCGGTGGCTCTCCTTCTCCGCGATCACCAGCAGGTACTCGACCGGCACGCCGGTGCCCCGGGCGTCGGTGGTAACGAAACTCTCGGTCATTTCCACCAGTTCGGCGCGCAGATCGGCCCATCGGCCGGGCGGGGAAATGGCGTTGCGTGCGGCGATGCACGGGCCGAAACAGGACTCGAAGAAAGCGACGAGGGCCTCGGCCTCCGGGAACGGGTACCACAGCCAGCGGCGTTCGGTGGCCAGCGTGAACCGCGCCCCGAAGAGGTCGCGCAGGTAATCCTCGCGGCCCCAGAGCATGGGCTGGCCCTGATGCCCAGTGGGAAAAGGAAAATAGGCGGAGAGAATCTCCTGGAAGTGCGCCGTCCAACTGCGACTGGTCCAGTTGCACATGCCGATCCGGCCCCCGGGGCGGCATACGCGCGCCAGCTCGCCGGCCGCGGCGGCATGGTTGCCGGCGAACTGCACACCGTAAGTGGAAGTGACGAGCGAGAACGAGTCGTCCGGGAACGGGAGATCCTCCGCGTCACCAAGGTGGAACTCGATCTCGACCCCGGCCGCCGCCGCGCGCTCGCGGGCGTCCGGGAAGAACTCGTCGGTCAGGTCGAGCCCCTGGACGTGCGCCCCGCGCTGCGCCGAAAGGAGGGCGACGTTGCCGTTGCCGGTCGCCACGTCCAGGTGAGGTGTGCCGGGTTCGGGGTCGAGCCGGTCGACCAGTTCGACGGCTCCTGGCCGGAGCAGGTCAGCGACGTGGCGGTACTCGCCGTACGACCACATCGTGCGATTGACCTCCCGGATGTCCTGATCGGCGGGCATGGTGTCTCCTCTCCTTCAGAGTTCGAGCAGGCTGCCGATGCCCGCGCTCTCGGCCTGTGCGCGAACGCGGTCGGCGACGGCGATGTCGAGAACCGCCATGCCGAAGGGATTGCTGACGACGATGTCGGTATCGCTGCGCCGGCCGGGATGGCGCCCCGTCACGACGTCGCCCAGTGAGGCGTCGACCCGGCGGGCATCCGGGTGCGGGGTCACCCCGGCGCGCGGCTCGCCGTCCGGGCCGAGCAGCGTTCCCGCGCGGTGCATGCGACCGAGCAACCGCCGGGGATCGTCGCGCACCAGGCCCCAGTCGTCCACCACGAGGAGATCCGCGGCCAGCACGGCCGCTTCGGTGAGGTCGTCGAGCGAGACGTGGGCGACCAGCGCGCCGGGCTTCAGCCATTCCGGCTCGATGTACCCTTCCGCGACGGTCGTCACCGGGACGACGAGATCGGCCCCCGACACGCATTCCATCGGGCCGTCCGCGGCCTTCACGGTGACGCGGTCTCCGCGGGGAAGCCCGGCGACGAACTCCCGGAACACCTGCGCCCGGCCCGGCGTCGTGTCGTAGACGACGATCGCGTCGATCGTGGGCACCGCGTCGAGAAGCAGCCACGCGTGCGCCTTCGCCAGCGTGCCGCAGCCCAGCAGCGCAAGGGTGCGGGGCGACTCGGCGGCCAGGTGCCGCACGGCGAGGGCGGTGACGCCCGCGGTCCGCATCGCGCTGAGGTACGCGGCCTCCATCATCGCGACGGGCCGGGCTGTGTCCGGATCCAGGAGCAGGATGACGCCCTGGGCACGGGGAATGCCGCGGCCGGGGTTCGCCAGGCTCGCGTTGATCGTCTTGAGCCCGATCACCGGTCGCGCACCGGCGGTGAGCGCTCCCGGCATGGCCAGGCAACGGGCGGCGGCGCCGTCGGACGTGGTCCAGCCGAGATAGGCCTCTTCCGGGAGGATCGACCGGCCTTCGCCATGCAGGACAACGGCTTCGGCCACGGTCTCGACGATGTCCACACCGTGGACGGCTTCGATGACATCCGCCCGGGTCAGGTAGCGGAACGCGTGCTCGGGATGGCGTTCGAAATCCACAGTGACGAGACCTCCAGGACTGACGGGGAACACGGTTCAGCCGCCCGGTCGCACAACGGGCCGCTTTCCGGTTCGCTGGGTGCGGAGCACGAGGACGGGGACGAGCGAAGTGAGGACGAAGACCACGCCGAGCGCCGTCCAGCCCGCCGCGCCGAGCGCGATGACCACTCCGGTCATGAGCAACGGGCCCGCCACCCGGTTGGCCGTGGTGCGCCCCAGGTTGAACAGCACCAGGTAGGCGCTGCGCGCGTCGTCCGGGGCGAACTCGTACGACAGCGTCCACGAGGCGCCTACTTGCAATACTTCGGCGAAGGTCAGTACGACGATCGTGCCGGCGAAGATCGCTATCGCACCGGCGGCCGGGAACACCGGTGCCGCGGCGAACCCGGCGCACGAGACGGCGAGCAGCCCACCGGCGATACCGCTGGCCAGCCAAGAACGCCGGACTGTGCCGTACAAACCGTTCAACGGGTACTGGAGAGCAATGCAGCCGACGGTGTTCACGGCATAGAGAAAGCCCACGAAACGGTCGGACACGTCGGTGCGGGTCACCAGCCAGAGCGGAAACGCGACGTTGAGAATGGGTGTCCACAGCGACAGCACGGCGTGGTAGGCGGTGAGGCCCAGCAAGCGGCGATCCGTGAGCAGGGCACCGATATCCGGCCGGGATTCCGCTTCCGGCCCCTCGTCACGCATACCGAGCAGGAAAAGGGCGACGATCAGATAGGCCACCGCGCCGCCGAGCAGCAACCAGTAAAAGGCGGAACGGCTCTCGGCACCGAGCACCACGCCCGCGATCAGGCCGCCGAAGCTGATGCCCACGTTGACGATCGTGCGTTGCAGGGCCATCACCCTGCCGCGCAGATCCTGCTGGGCACGGCTGCCGACGTACGCCTGGACCAGCGGCGGCAGTGACTGTTCGGTGACCGCGATCACCACCGTGATCACCACGAAGCTGCCCCAACCGTCGACTCGGAGGTACGCGATGGTCGCGACGGCACGCAACAGGTTGAGCACGACCAGCAGCGCGCGGGGACCGAAGCGCTCCGAAAGCCGGGCGACCGGAACCGCTGCCAGCATCGCCAGCCCGCCCGCGACACTCATCCCGGCGCCCACCGAAGCGGTGCTCAACCCGACGACCTTCACGAAGTAGATGGCCGACACAGCAAGGAAAAGCCCCGTCCCCGTCCACTCCACCATCGCCAGCACTTGAATCGACGGCAGATAAGATCTGATCCGAGCCCCCGTGGCAATCATGCGAACCGCACTCAGCCCGAGACCCTGAAGGACAGCCCGTCCGCGCGCCATCGGCGCACCGCGGCGCCGATCTCCGCGTGGATGCCCTGTTCCCTCGCCCAGCCGTCGGAGAAAATGGTGTCGGCGTATTTGGCCCCGCCGTCCGCGGCAAGGCAAACGGGAAAACCGGCGACCGACCCCGCGATGACGTCGTCGAGCAGCGCACGCAGGACACACCCGGTGGATCCGCCGACGGTGAGGCCGAGGTCGTCCCGGACCATCCGACAGACCGCCATGGCCTCGGCGTCATCCACGCGCACCGCGTGGTCGTATTCGCCGCCGCGCAGGAAAACGGAACGCCTGCTCGCACCGATCCCGGGAATGAGACGCCTGCCGCCGGCGCCGCCCAGTGCCGCCGAACCGGTGACGTCGACGGCGACACAGCTGACATCCGGACGGTGGGCGCGCAGGTGGGCCGCGATTCCCGCCAAGGTTCCCCCGGTCGACACCGGTACGTAGACGGCACCCAGCTCCGCACCTGCCTGTTCGGCGATCTCGGGCCCCGTACTGCTCCGATGCGCCTCGGGATTCGCCGGGTTCTCGTATTGGTTCGGCCAGCGGTAATCCGGGTGCTCGTCAAGAGTGCGATGCACGGCTTCGAGTCTCCGCACCAGGTAGCCGCCCTGCTCGTCGGGCTCGTCCATGACGACGAGCCGGGCGCCCTGCTCGAGCAGCGCTTGCCGGGTGGCCTGCGGAGTCTTCAGATCCACGACGGCCAGAAAGCCGCAGCCGATACCCGCGAGGAGCTGAGCCATGGCCAGGCCGAGGTTTCCCGAGGTCGACTCGACGACCACGGTGCCCGGCACGAGAGGGCGTTCGTGATGGAGGTCGCTCAGCAAGCCCACCGCGGTACGGGTCTTGACGGACCCGGCAGTACCGCATTCTTCCAGCTTGAGTCCAAAGCCGACCGCACGGCCCCGCAGTGACATTTCGATTCGACGCAGCGGAGTACGGCGCAGGACCCCTTCGAAAACCCGCTCGACCCGCAGCAAGGATCTTTCCATTGTCTACACCCCCAGCCCAGCCCGGAGATCGCGCATGACACGCGGTCGCCGAACGGCAGGACGAGGAAATCCTTCAGAACGGCGGCGATCAGTGCGTGCACGAACGGGACCCCCAGGCCGGCATGTGACCATGCGCGAACCCTCCGGTCTTCGACTGTGCCCCAGCCCGGCCGCACCGGTCAACGCGATCGGCGAGAATGCACCGAACGGCGCAGCACGGCAGAGATCATCGTCGATATCCGCGCCGTCGGCTGCCCGATCCGCCGCCCGATCGCGCCGCGTACGGTCCGGCGAACGCCTGCCGTGCGGTCATCTCCGGCGCACCCATCTGTCCACAAAGGACAATTTGCGGACGGCGTAAGCGCTGCCTCGGCTACCCACCGGCACCGACAGGGCACGGGCGGCGTTACTCCAACCGGGTAAACCGGGAAGTATCGGGGAGCACCACTTGTGTGGCCGGTCAGCGCGTCGATACTGTCGGCGAGAGGATGATCCTACGACGCGGCACAGTGCGGACATCTCGAATTGCCGCCTCGAATGGATATGAACGCCCGTGCTCACCGAGGAGGTTCCGCGGTGTGGTGGCGCAACGCGGTCATTTACGAGATCTATGTACGATCGTTCGCCGATTCGAATGGCGACGGTATCGGCGACATACCGGGAATCGTCGGCAGGCTCGACTATCTGTCCTGGCTGGGGGTGGACGCCGTCTGGCTCACCCCGATCATGACCTCACCCGGCCACGACCTGGGGTACGACGTCTCCGGCTATCTGGACGTCGATCCCGTTCTCGGCACCTTGGCCGATGTCGACCGGTTGGTGGCCGAAGCGGCCGACCGGGGAATTCGCGTGCTGCTCGACCTCGTGCCGAACCACACGAGCATCGAGCATCCCTGGTTTCGCGACCCGGAAACACGGAAACGGTACTACGTCTGGAGCGACCGGCCCAACAACTGGCTGAGCACGTTCCACATTCCTTCCTGGACTTTTCACGAGCAGGAAGGACGCTACTACCTGCACAGTTATCTACCGGAACAACCCGATCTCAACTGGTGGCATCCCGAAGTCCGCGATCATTTCGACGAGATACTCGGGTTCTGGTTCGATCGGGGAATAGCGGGTTTCCGGATCGACGCCTGCTATGCGATCGTCAAGGACCAGCTGTTGCGGGACAATCCTCCGGCGGGCCCTGCCGATCACCCGTGGGATCGCAACCGGGGGCAGCGCCCGGTCCGGAGCGCCCACCAGCCGCAGGTGCACGACGTGCTGCGGCGCTGGCGGCTGGTCGCCGAGAAGTACGATCCGTGCCGGCTGCTCATGGGCGCCACCTGGGTTCCCGAGGCAGGCGAACTGGCCGCGTATTACGGCGCGGGGGACGAATTGCACCTTCCCCAATATCCCCAGTTGCTGTTCACGCCGTTCGAGCCGCGGGAACTGTGCCGCGTGGTCGAGGAATGGCTGGCGGCCGTGCCGGACGGCGAGACACCGGTCTGGCTCGCGTCCAGCCACGACTTTTCCCGGTTCCCGTCCCGCTGGTGCGACGAAAACGAGCCACTGATCCGTACCGCGCTGAGCATGCTGCTCGGCCTTCCCGGGGCCTGCGTCCTTTACCAGGGCGACGAAATCGGCCTGGCGGACACCCCGATGCCCGCTCGGCGGATCCGTGACCCCACCGGCCTGTGTCGCGACACGTACCGCGCTCCGATGCCGTGGTGCGACGCCCCGGGTGGCGGTTTCACCACGGGCAGGCCGTGGCTGCCGCTCGCCGATCCCCCGCTCCGCAATGTCGCGGATCAGCGGCGCGACCAGGACTCGACACTCCAGCACACGCGCCGGTTGATCGCCGCGAAGAAGACGCTGACCGGACCGTACCGGCGGCGCGAGGTGTCCGGCCACCACTGGGCCTTCACCCGCGGCGACTCGCTCGTCGAACTGGACTTCGGCCCCGCCCGGCCGCTCGGTCCCGGACCCGCGCGGGTGACCCGGTGACGCGCGGAGCCGATCCCGGACCGGAGGCGGGGGTCACCGAACAGCTCCTGGACCCGCGCGCTCCGGACGACGTCTCGCCGGCGCTCGCCGCCGCCGCGCGGGCACTGGACGGCAGGCAGGTCTGGCACGTCAACACCACCGCGCTGGGCGGCGGTGTCGCCGAGCTGATCCGCGTGACGGTGCCGGAGCACACCGCCGCCGGCGTCGGCTCCCGATGGCTGGTGACCCAGGCGCCGACCGGGTTCTTCACCATGACCAAGCAACTGCACCACCTGCTGCACGGTATGCCGGGCAACGGCCGGGCGCTGACTCCCGCCGACGGCGCGGACTACGCCGCGATCACCGCCGAGCACGCCGCTGCGGTTCTGCGCCGGGCGGGCCGCGGGGATCTCGTGGTCCTGCACGATCCGCAGACCCTCGGCCTGGCACCGGCACTGCGCGACGCGGGCATGCGTGTGATCTGGCGTTCGCACATCGGCACACGGCGGGAGTCCGCGCGTACCGCGTCGGCTTGGCGTTTTCTCGCACCTTTCCTCGACGGCGTGCACCAGCTGGTGTTCACCTCGCCGAGCTATGTCCCGGCGCACCTGTCCGGCCGTGCCGTCGCCATCATCCCGCCCGCCATCGATCCCCGATCGCCTCGGTGCCGCCCCATGCCCGCCGGCGAGATTTCGGCCGTGCTCGGCGCCATCGGGCTACAGAACGGCCCGCCCATCGCCGACCTGGCCACTGCGGCGCGTGTCGTGCAGGACGAGCACCTGCCCGCCGACGCGCCGGTCGTCGCCCAGATCTCCCGATGGGATCCGCTCAAGGACATGCGTGGCGTCCTGGAGGCGTTCGCCGCGGAGATCGCTCCGGGCGGGCCCTCGCACCTCGTGCTGGCCGGGCCCGATCCGGACGAAGTCGCCGACGATCTGGAGAACCGGGCCGTGCTGGCCGACGTGCTCGACGCGTACGCCCGGCTGCCGCCGCCGGTGCGCCGGCGGGTTCATCTGGCCATCCTGCGGTTGTCCGCGCGGGAAGCCAACGGCCGCATCGTGAACGCGGTGCAGCGGCGCGCGACCGTGCTGGTGCAGAAAAGCCTCAGGGAGGGTTTCGGCCTGGCGGTGACCGAGGCGATGCACAAACGCCGTCCCGTGGTGGCCTCGGCGGTCGGCGGGATCGTCGAGCAGATCACGCACCGCGTGCACGGATTGCTGGTGCCGCCCCGGGACGCGCGGGCCCTCGGCGCCGCGGTGCGGGAGTTGCTCGGCGACCCGGGACTCGCGACCTCGCTGGCCACCGCGGCGGGCGCGCACTGCGACCGCACGTTCCTGGTCGCGCGGGAACACGAACGCTACGCACGGCTGTTCCTGGCCGCCGTGTCCGAGCCGTGAGGCACCAGCCGCGCTCGACGGAGAGGCAGAGCACGTGACCGAAACCGGGAAGGACGTCGCAGGCACCGGAGCCTTCGTCCGAGGTCGGCCGACCCTGCTTTCCTACATCGCGCTGGGCGCGTACACCTTCTGGTTGTACGCCTTCGGGCCGGCACTCGCCCTCTTGCGGGCCGAGATCGGATTCTCGTACACGATGATCAGTGTCTACTCGGCCATGTGGGCGGGCGGGTCGATCCTGGCCGGACTGACCTTCCCGGCGGCCGCCGGCCTGTTCGGCCGCCGGGCGCTGTTGTGGTGGACGGCGCTGGTGACCACGCTCGGGGCCGCGCTGTTCACCTTCAGCCATGCCCTCGCGCCGACGCTGGCCGGAGCGGTGGTGATGGGCTGGGCAGGCACCACGGTGCAGATCACCACGCAGTCGGTGCTCGCCGACCAGCACGGCCCGCGCAGCGACAAGGCCTTGGTGGAGGCCAACATCGGCGCCGGCGCCGCCGCGGTCCTCGCCCCACTGGCGCTCGGCGCGTTGCACGGCACCCCGGCGGGCTGGCGGGCCGCCATGGCGGTTCCCGCGGTGGGCCTTGTCGTGCTGTACCTGTTCTATCGCCGCACGTCCTTTCCCGCTGTGTCCCTGCGAGGCTGTGGGAAGGATCGGGCCAGCCGGACCGGGCTGCCGGCCGCCTGCTGGTCGCTGTGCCTGCTGGTGGCGGTCGGGATCGGAGTGGAGTTCTGCGTGGTCTATTTCGGGTCGGAACTGCTGACCGCGACCACCGGGCTGTCCACGTCGTCGGCCACCACGGCGATGACGGTGTTCTACGCGGGCATCCTGCTCGGCCGGGTCGCCGGTGCCCGGCTGACCCGCCACCCCGGCCGTACCCGGACGCTGGTGTGGTGGTCGCTGGCGATCACCCTGGCGGGACTGATCGCCCTGTGGCTGGGCGGAAACGTGACCGTGGCGCTGGGCGGCCTGTTCGCCGCCGGGCTGGGGATCGCCAACCAGTTCCCCCTGACACTCGCGCTGGCACTGGCCGCCGCGCCGGGCCGGACCGACACGGCGAACGCCCGCGCCCAGTTGCTCGGCGGTGTGGTGGTGCTGGTGTCGCCGTTCCTGCTCGGCACGATGGCCGACCACATCGGCCTGGCAGGCGGTTTCAGCGTCGCGCCCGCACTGACCGCGCTGTCCGGCCTGCTGCTGCTCGCCGCGCGCGGCGGATCGGCCGTCCGTTCCGGCACCTGAAACGAAGCATGGCTTCCCGGCGTATACGCGCGATCGGTGTCGTCGGCGCGAGCATTCGGCGGACGTCGCAATCCACTCTCCATCGCTTGTCGATTACGGGGCCGTAGTCATGGACAGGTGCTGGGAGAATCCATCGACGAAGCGCCGGCCCGCGAGGCAGGCAAGGGCTACGCGAACCTGCCACCGGAACCCGATCCCGCGCCCTCCCCGAGCCCCGGAGTGCCCAGGCACACCCCGGATTCTCCCCGCGCCCGAGCCACACCGGTCACCGTCGCCGTACTGGCCGCGCTCGTCGTGGCGATCGGCGCCTTGGAGAGCATGCCGCTGCCCGCGCTCCCCCTCATCCAGCGAGAGCTGGGGCTGACCCCGGCCCAAGCCGCCCTGCTGGCCACCACGCTGCTGCTCACCGGCTCGGTGACCATGCCGACCATCGCCAAGCTCGCCGACGCCCGCGGCGGGCAGCGGACGCTGCTCGCGCTCGCCTGGTGCATCGTGGCAGGCGGGACGTGCTCCGCGTTCGCCGGCTCCTTGCCTGCGATGCTCTTCGGCCAGTTCATGCAGGGGCTCGGAGCCGCCATCGTCCCGGCGACGTTCGTGGTCCTGCGCGAGTCGTTCCCGGAGCGGATGCCGGTGGCGGTCGGTGTGATCACCGGGTGTTTCACCATCGGCGGCGGTGTCGGCGTCCTCGCCTCGGGACCGCTCGCGGACGCGCTGTCCCGGCGCTGGATGTTCTTGCTGCCCACGCTGATCGTGGCGGCACTGGCCGTCGTCGCGCATCGCGCGCTCCCGCGCCGGACCGTCCACAAGGGACGATCGGCGCGACTGGACTGGCCGGGTGGCGCGCTGCTGGCGGCGACGCTCGTGACCGTGATCCTGAACCTCACCTGGCTTCCGCAGAACGGGTGGTCTTCCTTCACCACCCTCGCCCTGCTCGTCCTGACCATCGTGTTCGGCGCCGCGTGGGTATGGGTCGAACGCCGCGCCGCCGATCCCATGGTGGATCTGCGCATGCTGGGCAGGCGAGGCGTCTGGAGTTCCAGTGTCGTCGCGGGGATGCTCGGGGCGGGCTACACGGTGCCCTACTTCTTGTTCCCCCAGCTGCTGGCGATGCCGCCGGCGGTGGCCGGGTTCGGGTTCGGCGCGTCGTCCAGTGCCGTCAGTCTGTACCTGTTCCCCGGAATCGCCGTGGCGATCGTGGTCGGCCCGCTGACCGGGCTGCTCGTGCGCAGGGTCGGTTCCCGCGCGGTCGTCGCGGGCGGACTGGTCCTGACCGCGTCGGGCGCCCTGATCGCGACGCTCTGGCACAGCGCGCCCTGGCACGTCCTGCTCAGCCTCCTGTTGACGACCGGTCTCGGCATGGGCACCGCCTCCACCGCCCTCTACACCGGCATCATCGACTCGGTCGAGCAGGCGGACACCGGAGTGGCGACCGCCCTCAGCGGCATCTCCCGCGGGATCGGTGCCTCGCTCGGGGTCCAGATCGCCGCCGTGATCATCTCCGCGGGAACCAGTCCCGTCACGCACCTTCCCACCGAGCAGGGCTTCCAGGCCGGTTTCCTGCTGTCCGCGGCACTCGTCCTGCTCCCGCTCGCGATCGTTCGCTTCGTCCCGGGCAGCACGCGCGCTGTGCGGTAGTGATCTCCGGACACACCCCGGGGTCCGGCCACGCGCGGTGCTAGATTCGGTCAGCCATCGGGAAGCCGGCCCGTGGACCGTGTCCGGTCCCGTCGGCTCCCGGACATCATCGACCTCGACAACCTGTGCGAAGAATGAGGGATTCATGGCCGGCGAGCCGATCGACCTGATCCATCTCGGCGGGGAGGGCAACAGCGTCGCGCTCCGGATCCGCGGCACCTATCCGGGGTCCGACGACCTGCTGGACGGAGAGCTCCGGATCGACACGGCCTTCGTCACCGGCAGGCTGCAGATGTGGCTGGCCAAGGACACCTTGGACGCCTGGCGGGACGCCCTCGACGTGCTGGACGCGGGCGAGGACGTGGTGTGGGACACCGGAACCCGGGGGCCGATGGTGTCGCTCGGGCACGAGGAGTTCGGGCGGGTGGCCATCACGGTCAGGGACCCGGACGCGTCGGGGGTCGGGGTGACCGTGCCGGTCCCGCTGGACGACGCCTGGTTCGACGACGCCTACGACCGGCTGGACCGGGTCTGGCGGGCGTGGTTCGGCTCCGCCTGATCCCCGTCCCCCTGTTTCCCCTGTTCAACGGCCGTATCCCGAAATTCCGCCTGGCAAAGGATACCGAGA
This sequence comes from Amycolatopsis sp. NPDC059021, assembly GCF_042739895.1. NCBI lineage: Bacteria > Bacillati > Actinomycetota > Actinomycetes > Pseudonocardiales > Pseudonocardiaceae > Amycolatopsis > Amycolatopsis sp. NPDC059021. The sequence goes on along the minus strand of NZ_JBHYIQ010000011.1, from coordinate 114,373 downwards.
ACCCCTTTCACCCCACGTGGCGTCCGCACACACTTCTCCCATCGGTGGTGAGGGGAGAACGCGTGCCTGTACAGCCTGGGCGGGAATCGGCCATGCCGGATCACGGCTCTCGCCGGCCTCGCTCGTCCGCGGAAGGGGCCTGTCCGCGAATGATGTCTACCGGCGCCGTGAGCCTCCGGTGACCACGGTCCTCGCCGACCCCGGTGTTCTTCGCACGCGCTTGCGGGACGCGGGATTCACTGTCGTGGACCAGCAGCACGACCGGCCGGACGTGGTGCTGGCCGACTTCCGCGAACGTGCCACCGTGGTGTTCGGCGCGCCGGTGCTGGCCTGGGTGGACGCCGGGTCGCTGCCCGCCGCGATCCGGTCGGGCGCGCGGGGATTCCTCGAGGAGGAGGTTTCCGCCGGGACCTTGCGGCGCGCGGTGCTCACGGTCGCCGCCGGTGGCATGTTCTTCGGGCCGGGTCTGCTCGCCGCAGCGGTCGAGGCGACCTGGTGCGGGCTGACCGAGCGGGAAGAAGAGATCCTCCGCCTGCTCGCGGCGGGCCGGTCGACCGCGGACCTGGCCCAGCATCTCGAACTGGCACCGAAAACCGTCCGCAACCACTTCGCCGCGATCGGCGGCAAGCTCGGCCTGCGCGGCCAGGCAGAACTCACCGCCTTCGCCCGTGGAGCCCTGCCGGGGCGTCACGCGCTCATGGACACGGGGGCTGGTACGGGTAATCGCCGAACTGAGCCGACCACTCGTCGCGCGTGATCGGTGTGCCGGCCCATGCGCAGATACGGCGCACGGCGGTATCGAGGCCGGCGTCCCAGAGTCTCATGACGCGTTCGTTACTCGCGATCGCGATCCGTCCGCCGGTTGCGGTGAAGACCATCCGTGTCACGTCGGCGTCGGGGACGCGCAGTGCGGCGATGAGCTCGGGCTGCCGCGGGTTTCCCATGTTCCACAGCCGGGTGCTGCGATCCGCGCTCGTCGTGGTCAGGGTGTGGTTGTCCGGGCTGAAGTGCACCGTTCCCACCGGGCCGGTGTGGCCGGTGATCGTGGCGAGCGCCGCCGGCTGCCGCGGGTCGGCGAGATCCCAGACGCGCGCGGTCTGGTCGAGACCGCTCCCGGCCAGCAGGCGGCCGTCGGAGCTGAACTCCACACTGGTGACGGCCTCGCGGAAACCCGCGACCGTGGCGAGCCGGCTGGGCCGTGCCCGGTCAGCCATGTCCCACAGGCGAATGGTGCGATCGGTGTTGCCGGAAGCGAGGTAGCGCCCGTCCGGGCTGAACGCGACCGCGTTGACGTTGCGGAACTTCTCGGTCAGGGTCGCCAGCCTGACCGGCCTGCGCGGATCGGTGACGTCCCAGACCGCCAGCACACCCTCGTCATCGCCGGTGGCGAGGGTGTTTCCGTCCGGGCTCCATGCCACCGCGCTCACCGCGTCGTGGTACCCGTCGAGGACAGCCAGGGAATCGGGCCGGTCCGGGGCGGTGATGTCCCACAGCCGGACCACGCGATCGGCGCCGGCGGTGGCGAAGTGCGCTCGTCGTGGGCTGAAGGCCGTGCCCAGCACCGCGTCGGTGTGCCCGGTCAGCGTGGCCAAGGACGTCAGCCGGTTCCAGTCGGTGGTCCTCCACAGCCGGACTCGCTGATCACGACGGGCCGTGGTCGCGATGATCCCGGTGCCGGGATCGACGGAGATCCCCTGCAACTCCGTGTCGTGCCCGCTCGGGTTGACCGGCGGCAGGTGCCACAGGTAGGCGCGACCGGCACTGCTGGAGCTGGCGAACACGGCGCCGGAGCGGTCCGCGGCCATGGCGCGCACCCGGTTGGGCTGGGCGAGCCGGGAAACCTCCCGGCGCGCGCCGACATCCATGATCCTGATGATGCCGTCGCTGGCACCGACAGCGAGATGCGTGGCGTCCTTGGTGAACGCGAGGCCGCGCACCAACCCGTTCGGGCTGGAGAAGGCGGTCAGCCCGCCGGCCCGTGGCCCCGCCACCGCGGACAACCACAGGTGGTTGCCCTCGTCGGCCACCGCCAGTGTCCTGCCGTCCTGGCTGAAGGCCAGCGCGCTGACCTCACCCGCCGCGTCGCCGATCACCTGCGGAGGTGGCGGGTTCCGGGGATCACGCACATCCCACAGCAGCACCGTGCCGCGCTCACCGGTGGTGACCATCGCCGGGCCCGCCGGGCTGAAGGCGATCTTGGTGGCCTCACCGCCGCGGTCGGCCAGTACGGCCAGCGGGGCGGGCTGGGCGGGAACCCGCACGTCCCACAACCGGACGTCGTGATCGGCGCTGCCGGTCGTCGCCAGCAGCGTGCCGTCACTGCTGAAGCGGACCTGGGACGTCGGCACATCCGGCGCGACCACCGCACGCAGCGTCGGCTGTTCGGGGGTTCCCACGTCCCACAACCGGACTCCCCCGGCGGCCGACACGGCCAGCGTCCGCCCGTCGGGGCTGAAGTCCAGCGCCGTCACCTTCCCGGTGTCGGTCAGCGTGGCGACCGGCCGGGTGCTCCGCCCTTCGGCGTTGTCCCACAATTGCAGGACTCCGTCGATGCCACCGGTCGCGGTCAACGTCCCGTCGCCACGCAACGCGACGGCGTCGATCTGGTCACCACCGCCGTACAGCCTTGTGGGGTAGGGCAGCGACAAGCTGCTGAGCATCGCGCCTCTGGCCGCCGGGGTGTCCGCCATCCGGTATGCGGCGACGGCGAGCTGACCTGCCAGCGACGGATCGGTGTCCAGCAGGCCGGACGCCCGCTCCGCGGCCTGCCGCGAGGTCGCGACATCGCGTTCGGTGATCGCGTTCTGCCGCTGGACCAGTGCCATACCTCCGACAACGGTGGTGAGCACGACCGACACCGTCAGCGCCGCGACCAGCTTGCGCAGCCTGCGGATGCCCTTGCGCTCCTCACGCGCGCTGCCGTGCAGGAAATCCCTCTCCACCGGCGTGAGCTCGTCTTCGTGTGCCTCGCGCCATTCCCGCGCGCCTGCCAGCGCGGCCCCCCGGTAGGTCAGCCCGGCCTGGCGCCCTTGCCGGTCCCATGCCTCGGCGGCCTCGACGAGCCGCTGGTGAGTGTGCAGCCCGGTCCGGTCGGCGTCGATCCAGTCGCTCAACCGCGGCCACGCCCGCAGCAGTGCCTCGTGGGTGATCTCCACACTCGTCCGGTCGAGGGTGAGCAGCCGCGCCGAGACGAGGGCTTCCAAGGCGATCATGACCGGTTCGTGCTGCGCGGTATCCCCGACGAGACGGTCCCGGTCGACGCGCCGGCGGGTGTCCTCGCCGTTTTCCCCGACCCGCACCAGACGCAGCAGCACTCGGCGAGCGGCCTGCTGGGCGGCGGGATCCAGCCGGTTGTAGACGCGTTCGGCGGTGGCCGCGACCGCGCCGTAGACACCACCGGTGCGCTGATAGCCGACCACCGTCAACGTGCCGTTCTCACGCTCCTGCCAGGTCGCGAGCAACGCGTGCGACAGGAGCGGCAGAACTCCCGGTTCGTAGCCGGCGGCTTCCCGGCCGGAGCCGATCGCCATGCCCAGGTCGCGCAGCAGCAACTCGACCAAACCCGGCTCGACGGCCAGCTTCGCTGCCCGCGCCGGAGCGGTGATGGCCTCCACGAGCTCGGCACGGTCCATCGCACCGAGGGCGAACTGGTTGTCCTGCACCGCCCTCAGCAGCTCGGGATAAGCAAGGCAGCTGCGATAGAAGTCGGCGCGAACGCCGAGCACCACCAAGGCGGCGGCCTGCTCCCCGTGCGCACCGGGACGGGCAGCGGCGAACAGCGCGCCGATGAACCGTTGCCGCTGCTCCTCGCTTTCGCAGAGGGTGAAGACTTCCTCGAACTGATCGACGATCACCAGCAGCCGACGGTCGTCCGGGCCCAGCGCGGTCCGCACCGCGCTGCCGAAGCTCGCGGAGTCGATCCCGTCCCGCAGGTCTTCCGCCGGAACTCCGAGCAGTGTGGCCGTTTCTTCGGCCAGCACGGTCGTCGGATGCGTGGCCGGGGTGATGGCCAGTACCGGCCAGGTGGCCGAGTCCGGCACCGGCAGCACGCCACGCGCCAGTGCGGGCAGCAGGCCGGCGGCCAGCAAGGAGGACTTGCCCGCGCCCGAAGCGCCCAGCATCACCAGCGGCAGCTCGCCGGTCAGGCTTTCGGCAAGCCGCTTGACCAGATCGTCGATGGCTCGCTGCCGTCCGAAGAACCAGGGAGCGTCCGCCGGGCCGAACGCGGCCAATCCCCGATACGGGCAGGGTTCGGTGTCCCTGGCCTGTATCGCCAAGGCGACCAGGACACCCTCGGCCCCGAGCACCTCGTCCAGCCGCTTGGCCAGGTCCGTGGTCGCCGGTTTGCGTCCGTTCTCGACGTTGCTCAGGTAGCCCTTGCTGTAGTGGGTGAGTCCCGAGAGCTGGGCGAGCGACAGGCCGCGCTCACCACGCAGACGGCGCATCCGCGCCCCGAACCCCGACGCCTCGGACATCCCCACCCCTTGGTCAGAAGCTGTATCCCGATCGGCCCGTCGCGAAGGATACGGGCATCCACTTCCCGTCGATGCGCTGACACAACACACTGAGGGCCTGATCGCGAACGGTGACACAGGGGGCGCGAATGATCAGCAGAATGCCCGCGAGAAACGCACTGGCCGGCGTCTTGACGCTAGCGGCCACCCTAGGCCCAGTACCGTTGACCGCGCAGGCATCGACGGCCGAACAGCCCCGTGTCGTGCTCGACGCGGCCAAGCTGAGTTCGCTGCGACAGCGCGCGCAAGCCAACGATCCTGCCTGGACCGCGCTGCGGAACAAATGCGAGAGCTACCTGGCCGGGCATGTCGAATGGCCCGAGGGCAACGACTATCCCGACGCCGGCAGCATCGGCGAGGGCTATCAGGGAGACGGCTACTTCCCCGCCGTCACCAATCTCGGCCTCTGTTTCCTCGTGGCGAAGGCGACCGACCCGGAACGCGCCAAACAGTACGGGGCCAAGGGCGTCGACGTCCTGGTCCACATGAGCGCGCCCGAGGGTGACCCGCACGCTGTCGATCCGTTGCGCGACAGCGGTTACGGGATCCGGTTCTACGGACTGGGCATGGCCATCGGCTTCGACTGGCTGCGAGAGGCCCTGTCCACGGCCGACCGGACCCGGGTGTACACCGCCGTCGATCGCTGGATCGGCGCGTACGAGACCGGCGGCTTCGGCCGCGGCTACCCGCAGGGAAACTACTTCGCGGGCTACTACGCCACAAAGGCCGTCGCCGCGCTGGCCACCGAGGGCGACGACCCACGCGCCCCCGCACAGTGGACGGATTTCCTCGACCGGGTGCACGGGAGGATGGTCCAGCCGTACTACGCGGCCAACCTCGCGGGCGGCGGCTGGCCGGAAGGCCAGAACTACGGGCCGCTGGGCACCTTCAACATGCTCCTTCCGGTGCTGGCGGCCAAGACGGCCAAGGGCATCGACCTCGTCCACGCCGCGGCGCCCTACCGGTTCCCTTCCGGCGCGGCCGAGTGGTACGTGCACAACCTGTGGCCCAGTCTGCAGCGGGTCGACGACCGGGGCACCATGCGAACCCAGCCGGAGCCCGCGGCGGCCCCGGTACGGATCATCACCCAGCTGGCAGGAATGCTGCCCGTCTGGAACGACCCGCTGGCCCCGGCGTTCCACCGATTCGCCCGCGATGTCCGTGCCGCCAACCCCGGCGGCACCACCTCGAGCGACCAGCTGTGGAGCGAGTTCCTCTTCTGGGATCCGGGCGCGCCGGAGTCGGACTACCGGACCAGTCCGCTCGCCCATTTCGCACCGGGCATGGAGATGGGCTCGGTCCGCTCCTCCTGGAACCAGGACGCCGTGTGGGGCTCGCTCAACGCAGGGCCCTACACGGGCGATCCGGCCAGCTCCGAGCAGCTGTTCGACGCGGGCAGCCTGGCCGTCGCCCGCGGCAACCGGCCATTCCTGGTCAACGCGACCGGGCAGCTGTTTCGCGGCAGCAAGGCCCCCGACGACTTCATCTACGACGACAACTTCGGTTCGGCGTCCACCCGAGGGCTCTACAACGTCTTCTACACCGACACCCCGACCCCGACCGGCCAAGGCACGAAGCTGCGGGCCGACGGTGCCCGGACGCGCATGAGCGCCTTCGACCAGACGCGGGACTACGTGTTCATGCGCGCCGGCGACCTGGCGGACATGTACCCCAGGAACTCGGCGGCCGCCACCATCTCGTCCTGGACCCGTGACGTGATGTACTTGCGGCCCAACCTCTTCGTCGTCTACGACCGCACCGAGACGGTGAACCCCGCTGTCGGGCAACGGATGCGGTTCCACTTCGCCGGCGTTCCCGCTCGCTCCGGCGACACCGCGCCCGGGGTGAGCCGGTACGACATCGGCGCCGGTGCCGCCTACGCCGGCTCCGTCAGCAGCCTGCTGCCGGCCGGCCACCAGGAGCAGGTGGTCCCCACGGTGTTCGGCGGCAGCGATGTCTCGCGCATCGATGTACGGCCGGGAACCGCGGCAGGCCAAAACCGGTGGCTCACCGTCTTCGACGCTGCGACCGGCCCCGCCGACGCGGCTCGCGCCAGCCGGCTTTCGGCGGCCGACAACACCGTCCTCGCCGGACCGGTGACCGGCACGCTGCTTCGGTCCGCCAGTGGGAACTTCGCCGTGCTCAACGGAACCGAGGCCCCGGACACCCCGATCACCCTGCCCGTCCGATACCGCATCGGCAGCGAGCGCACGCTCAACGTCATCACCGGACTCGCTCCGAACACCGACTACGCCGTCACCTCGACCGGCGACCGGGACGGCACGACTGTCGAGATCACGCCCGGCTCCGGGCAGCGGACCAGCCCGGCCGGCGTGCTCAGCTTCACCACCGGGGCCACGACACCGGCGCGGGCGAACTGACGGCAGGTCCCGGGCTCACCAGGGCGGTGACCTGAGCGCAGCGCGGACCCGACAGTCGTGGTGCGGACGTCAGCACCACCACCGTCCTCGTCAGGAGCGCGTCGTTCGGGCCGCCTTGGAACCGGAGCACTATTTCGAGCCGGCAGCCGCCGGGGTCATGTCCGCCGACCCCGGCGTCCGGTTCGCGATCATTCCCCGCCGGGAGTGCCGCCGCGGTGGGCTGATCGAGCGGTTCCGCTTTGCGTTCGAGCTGCTCGCCGATGGCTGGTTCGACTACTATCTCGCACCGATTGATGCCTCCGTGCCCCGGAACTGCCGTCGGAGTGATCTGTTCGCGTCGGCCGGGATCGATGAGCGCGCACAGATCGGTCACGCGGAGGCCGGTGTCCCCCGGTACATCGGCGGCGGCCGGTGGAGAGCCGACGCCTTCCGCGTCCTCGGGGTCGACCGCGACGGCGGCCACCAGGATCGGCGCGGCCACGGCCGTGACCGCGGCCGCCTGTATCCCGCGCCGGAACGGCCCACGGAACGACTTCTCCCGGCGGGCTTCAGCCGTTGCCCTGGCTTTTTCCTTACCTGCACAGGGGATTCCGTCGCGGCATGCTGTCAGCAGTGGCCGCACACCACGCGCCGCCGGCCGTTCCCGGGGATCCCTGGGCATGAGCGTGGCCAGCGCCCGCCCCAGCTCGCCCGCGTGCCGGGGCGGCGGCACCTTGCCCGCCGCGGTCTTCCGGAGTACCGCGCACGGACTCGCCCCGTCGAACGGCGGCGCGCCCTCCACCGCCGCGTAGAGCGTCGCGCCCAGCCCGAAGATGTCCGCTGCCCGGGTCGGCTCCCCGCCGTCGGCCACCTCGGGCGCGATGTATCCCGGAGATCCGCTGACCATCGCGGACGGGGTGATGGTGTCGTCGGTCAGCACGGACCGGGAGATCCCGAAGTCGGTCAGTTTGATCACCCCCAGCGCGGTGACGAGAACGTTGCCGGGTTTCACGTCGCGATGCACGATCCCCTGTTCGTGGACCGCTTCCAGCGCGTCGGCGAGTTGCAAACCGATTTCGATGACCGTACGCGCCGGCAGCGGCCCGTGCTCCAGCATTTCGGCGAGGGTGAAAGCGGGCACCCATTCCATGACGAGCCACAAATCGTCATCGGAAACCACGGCGTCGTGGATCGTCACCACGTTCGGGTGCTGCAGCCTGGCGGCCAGCCGCGCTTCGCGGAGCAACTGCCGGCCGCTCCCCGAATCCGGGAGCTTCGCCCGTTTCACGGCGACCATTCGGCAAAGTTTCCGGTCGTAGGCCCGCCAGACCACCCCCATGCCACCGGAACCGATGATCTCCAAGAGCCGGTACCGATTCGCTATCTGCCTGCCGACTTCGCTCACCGTTTCTCCTCGAAACCGATCCGGCCGCGGGAGATGCCCTTCCGGATCAACCCTAGAAGCAACGGTCTTGCCGGTGTGAGGGGTGTTCGGCCCCCACATCCGTGCGCTACAGGTCGTCGATCCGGACAATGCCGTCCTGGATCGCCCGTGCCACCAGCGTCGCCTTGGTCGGGGCAGGCCGCCCGGCGTTGGCGTATTTGATCCGGACGCGGTCGAGGTAGCCGTTGACGGTGCTGACCGACAGCGAGAGCTTGTCCGCGACCATTTCCTTCGATTCGCACGTGAACCAGTGGATCAGTACGTCGGTTTCCCGGGGGGACAGCCGCGGGCGGCTGCTGCTGGTGTCGGTGCCGAACGCGCCCGCCATGGCCGGTGGGGTGTAGGGCCGGTCCTCGGCGGCGGCGTGGATCGCGGCGATCAGGTGTTCCTCGCCCTCGGCCTTGGTCAGGTAGGCGAAGGCTCCGATGTCGAGGCAGGTCAGCGCCGTGTCCCGGTCGTCGCGCATGGTGTACACGATCACCTGACGGCCGTCGTCGACCAGGCGTTTGAGGTCCGCGTAGGCGGGGGCGAACGAGCCCAGCAGCAGGTCGTAGATCACCACCCGCGCCGAACGTCCTGGCTCCTGCCAGGCCACGGCCACGCTGGGTCCCGCGTCGGCCAGCCGGACGGCAGGCACCGCGGCACCACACCACGCCCGGATGCCGGCGACGACGACCGGATGGTCGTCCACCAGCACCGCTGTCACGGTTTCTCCGTTTCCCACCTGACCTCCACCCACACCTGACCGGCTCGTTCCAGACGGGACACGGCGACCTCGCCGGTGTTCTGCGCCGGGACGGCGTCCAGGGGCGCATCGGTGATCACGCTCAGCACCACGGTGCGCCGGGACCCGACGACGGTCACCCGCGCCCGCGACCGGGCGGCGGCCAGCGTCACGATGACCGGCTCGGTCAGCGCCCGGCGTACCGCCTTCGTCAGTTCGGGACGCTCGCCGCGCGCGACCAGCTGAACCGCCGTCCCCCTGCGTTCGGCCGCGTCGACACAGGAGGTCAGCTCGTGCAGGAGCGGATCGGGTACGTCGTCGCTCTCCGCGAACAGGCGGCGCATCCGCGCGGCCTCGACCGCGCACGCGGTGCGCACCCGTTCGTCGCCGGGATCCAGTCTCCCGGAGGCCAGCCCGTCCAGCAGCGGAACGGCGCTCGTCGCGACCTGGGCATAGCGTTCGCCGCGGTCCCGGTGCAGTTGCTCGGCCACAGCCTGCCCGGTCCGGGCTTCTTCCTCCTCGTGCGCCGTGCGCGCGGCGGTGACCGCCATGCGCCGCAACAACACGGCCCCCGCCGCGACCGCGATCTGAAAGGCCAGCGGAAGCAGACTGGCCATCGCCAACTCGATCAGGGCGAACCGCTCCGCATGCCCGGCGACGAGGACGTAACCGAAACTCAGCACAGTGTGCGCGGCAAGAAACAGCACCACCGCCGTGAAGGAGTGGTCGAGCAGCAGCAGGAGCGCGACCCACCCGAAGCCGCGCACCGTCCAGCCCAGATCCCCGCCCAGCCGTGCGGGCGGTGTGCCGGAGATCGCGGCCGCGGCCGCCACCAGCACCACCCCGGCCAGCAGCCAGCGCCACCGGCCCAGCGGCCGTTCCCGCCACAGGAACACACCGGCGACGAGCGTTACGGCGACCAGCAGCGCAAACGACGCGAGCTGAATCCCGAACGACGCGTACTCACCGGAATGGGCCGGGAACCACGGCAGGACCAGAACGAACAGGACCGCCAGCGCGATGGCGAGGGTGGCCAACCGCAGCGCGCGGAGGAAACGCGCCTCGGTCACGGCCCGCCAGCCGCTATCCACGGGACCACTCCACGCGCACCCGGGTGCCCCACCCCTGCTCGCTGGTCACGACGGCCCGCCCGCCGGCTCGCTGCATCCGTTCGATGATGGACAGGGACAGGCCGTGGCATTCGGGCGTCACCGAACCCGGTGCGAAGCCACGACCCTCGTCCGCCACCTCCACACACACCTGTCCCGCCGTTTCACTGGCGACGAGGGACGCGACGGTGCAGCCGGAGTGGCGGGCGGCATTGGTCAAGGCCTCCGTCACAGCGCCACGGATGGCCAATCCCGGCGCCCGGGGCAGCACCAGCTCGGACGGCAGGGAAGAACGCACCTCACGGAGCTGGCTGCGCGCGGCGACGTCGGCGAGCAGCACGACCAGATCGACTTCGCCGCCGGTGACGCTGTCCTGCTCACCACGCAGGATCGCGGCGTCCCGCGCCGCCTGCGCGGCGAGCCAAGGTTGTCTGCCCTCGACGACGCCCGCGCCGAGCAGGAGAAGCGTTGTCGCCGCGGTGTCGTGCAGCGCGCTGAGGTATTCCCGTTCGTCGGCACGCCGCGCGGCGGCCACCGACGCGGCCCGGCGTGCTCGCTCCCGATGAGCGATGAGCTCGTCCGCGGTCCGGGCGCCTCGTCGCACCAGCGCGAACAGCCCTCGCGAAAGCGCGCCTTCGGCGACGAGCCACACGTTGGAAAGCGCGGCAGGCCAATGAGCCGGGTCGGCCAGCGCGAAACCCAGCATGTAGACCGAGGTAAGCAGAACGGCAGCCGCCATTCCCGCGCCCAGCCCGGTATGCCACTGACATGCGACGATCACGATCGACAGCACCACCAGCGCCCAGCTGGTCCCGTTGTGCAGGGACGCGATGGACACCGTCCAGGGCTGTGTTGCGCACATCGCGGCCGATATCGCGAAATCCACGTACAGCAACCACATTCCGGCGCCGCGCGGCAACGCGAGAGCGTACGCGGTGTTCCAGCACCAGAATGCCAGCACCGCTCCGGCGAGAGCGAGGTCGGCGAAACCGGACGCGACGAGCGCGAGCGTACCCGCACACGTGCACACGACCATCCGTGAGACGGCCGCGCAGCGCAGGCCCAGGACGTGCAGCCCCCGTTCGACAGCGCCGCCGGCCTGTTTCCGCCGAAAGCGATCGCGCCTCGGCACGGCGAACCGGTGCCCTGCCTCGGCGACGTTCGTCATGCTTTTCCCCTTCAGCACCGCATATCCGCTGCCGGGACGGAGGTCCACTTTATGATGACCACCGGGACACGCAGGCGGCTTATCGACGATTTGTCACCCGAACGGCGCATGCCTCCCGATCGGCTGTACCCACGGCGTGGGGATGTGCCTTCCGGCGCGGTGGCTCGCGTGAAGATCGGCCGTCAATCCCGAAGCGGAATTCGACCCCTATGAGGCGGTTTCGACAATTCGCCGCACAGGCGCTTCACCGGGTAAGGAGGAAGTAGGCGTAACGCTCGTCGAGTTCGTCCTTCGGCACCAGCTGAACGGCCTTCGGGACCAGACCGCTGGCCTCGGCGAGCTGCCAGAACGCGTCGATCGGGTAGGTCGTCATCTCGGCGAGTCCCGTCGCATAGGACCGTCTGCGCGGCTTCGTGCGCCAGCGGCGGGTGCCGTACTTGATCTGGATCAACGCGAGCCCGCCAGGGGCGAGCAGCTCACGCGCGATACGCAGCAGCCGTTCCCCGTACTCCGGACTGGGAATCAGTTCGAAAACGTAAAAACACAGGAAAACGTCGCAGGGGCCACCGACCCGCGCGAGCGCCTTTTCCGGCGCCGCCACGTCGATCGCGATCCGGCGGAAGGGCGTACCGCAGACGTCGGCGACCTGCTTCTCGCACTCCGTCAGCGTCGCCTCGGCGATGTCCACACCGACGAACTCCCCCGCCTCCGGCGCGAAATGGACCGCGTTCGCGCCGCCACCGCAACCCCACTCCAGGACCCGGTCCCACGGCCGCGTGAAGCCGGCCATACGCGCGCCCGCCTCGAACATTTCCCGATGCCGCGCACCGATCCTCGACCACAGATCGGTGCCGGCGAACGTCGGCGAGTCCCGCCAGTGCGCGTTGGCCCGCCATTTCGCACCCGCCGGTTCCCGCCAGTACCGCTGGGCATCCGCCGCGATCCGCGATTCCCGTTGCCTGGCCCCGATCTCGGCCAGCGCACGCTGAACGACGTCTTCGGCATTTCGGGCCATCTTCTTCCCCCATGCGAAAGCGGGGAAAGGCGACTGCTGAGCTGAGACATTCGTCAAGTCCATTTCGATAGGCAGCACAAGGAAAGCTTCGGGCATCACGGCACTTCCGGCAGGAGCGCGCCAGGCCGTGCGGCACACCGATCCGGCGGGCGGAAACGTGAGAACGCGCCTCGTCGGGCAACGGCGGCATCGCTCGCCCCAGCGTCATCGCCATCGACCGCGGCACCGCGAGCACTACGGCATCGGCGTGCGCGAGCACCAGCCCCGTGACCACCCCCGCCGGCGTGCGCGCCGACCGTCGTCACCGAGTCCGTCCCGGCCAGTATCCCGGTTTCGTGCTGGTGCGTCAGCCCCGGCGGCAAACTGAGTACCCCAGGCAGGACCGGCCGGTCCAGCTCGTAGTCCACAGAGGACACCGAGGCACCCGTTCCCGGCACCGGTCCGCGGGGCGCCCGGCCTCGGGTGGGCACGGGCCGGCGCGGTTGAGTACCGTGGACGCGTGATGGCGAGCGTGCTCAGCAAGACACGGCAGGTGCTCCTGCTGTGCGCGCTCGCCCTCGGCGTGATCGCGATGCACCACGTCAGCCCGGCGAACGGGATGCCGTGCGGAACCCCGGCGGCGGTCTCCCATCTGATGTCCGCGGGCGAAGCCGGCATGGTCGTCGCCACGGCGTCCGAGTCAGGGCATCCCGGGATGCCCGCGAGCGGCCACGAGCTGCTCCACCTGTGCCTGGCCGTGATGACCGCGGCCGCACTGCTCGCGCTGGTGTTGCGAGCGCTCGTCGTGCTCTCCCGTGCCGCCGCCACGGCCGTGGCGCTGACCGGGCCGCGTGGCTCACCGGGCCCCGGGCGGCCGCCTGATGACAGACGGGGACGCGGTGTTCTCACTTCTCTTTGCGTGTTGCGGGTGTGATCGGACGAGTTCTCGTTCGCTCACACCCTGACCAACCACAGCAGAGAGAAGTACTCGTCATGCGCAAAACACTTGCCATCAGCGGCGTCGCCGTGGCTTCCGCCCTTGTCCTCGCGGCGTGCGGCGGGAACGACGACATGTCCGGTATGCGGCATTCGAGTTCGCCGGCCCCGTCGGCGGCGTCCGGGCCGCAGGCCGGGCACAACGCCGACGACGTCGCCTTCGCCCAGCAGATGATCCCGCACCACGGCCAGGCGCTGGACATGGCGAAAATGGTGCCCACCCGCAGCACGAACCCGAAGGTCCTCGACCTCGCGAGCCGCATCGAGAAGGCCCAGGACCCGGAGATCACGCAGATGCGGAGCTGGCTGTCCTCCTGGGGCGCCGCGCCCGGCGCGAGTTCGATGCCGGGCATGGATCACGGCTCGATGCCGGGTATGAGCGGCGGCCCGATGCCCGGGATGATGTCCGGCGACGACATGACGAAGCTCGGCCAGGCCAAGGGCGCCGACTTCGACACGATGTGGCTGCGGATGATGGTCCAGCACCACCAGGGCGCGATCGACATGGCCAGGACCGAACTGGCCAAGGGCGGCAGCGCCGACGCCAAGGCGCTGGCCCAGAAGATCATCGACGGCCAGCAGGCCGAAATCACCGAGATGCGGGGCCTGCTCGGCCAGAGCTGAGGAATCGGGTGGAGGTTCGGGTTGTCCTCCCCCGCCAACCGCGAGGCCCACCCATGTTGACCCACCACCACGGGCAGCACAACAGGCCCCAACACCATGACCCCGGA